>NZ_PXNU01000035.1:0-85588 GCF_041300735.1 Phaeobacter sp. SYSU ZJ3003
GCCCATGTCACATCGATCAACAGCAGATCGGTGTTGAAGATGAAGACAAACGGCAGCGCCACGGTGCGCAAGCTATAGAAGAAAGCCACAAACCCGGTGCGGATCGCATCGCCGCCCGATACGGCAGCAGCTGCAAAACTGGCAAGGCCTACGGGCGGGGTCACATCGGCCATGATCCCAAAGTAGAAGACAAAGAGATGCACAGCGATCAGCGGCACGATCAGCCCCGATTGCGCGCCAAGTTCCACCACGACCCCCGCCATCAGCGAGCTGACAACGATATAGTTCGCCGTGGTCGGAAGGCCCATGCCAAGAACCAGAGAGAGAAGGCCGACCATGATCAGCATCAGGATCAGGTTTCCACCAGACAGGAACTCCACCAGTTCGGACATCACCTGCCCCACGCCCGTCAGCGTCACGGTGCCCACGATCACACCCGCCGTGGCGGTTGCCAGGGCGATCCCGATCATATTGCGAGCACCGTCGATCATGCCGTGCCACAGATCGCTCACCCCATCCATGAAGTTGAAGGCAAGGTTGGACTGTCCCCGGAACAGGGCCTTGAGCGGTTTCTGCGTCAACAGGATCACAAACAGCAGTGCCGTCGCCCAGAAGGCCGACAGGCCGGGCGATTTCTGTTCGATCATCAGGAAATAGACCAGTACGATGATCGGCAGCAGATAATGCAGCCCCGCCTTATAGATCTTGCCCACATCCGGCAGCTCCACATCCTCGGCATTGGGATCGTCCGGCACCAGATCCTCGACCCCGGCCGCGAGCTTCAGCAACGCCACATAGGCCGCAACCACCAACAGCGACAAGACTGTGCCAGAGGCTTCGGGCACCAGCGAAATCACCCAACCGACGGGATATTGCACGCCGTAACACAGCGCCGCGAAACCCGCGAAGAACGCCGCCATACCTCCGATTGTGCGGCCCATGGAGACCACCCGGTTGCCCAGCGTCGGCATGTTCCGCTTCACCGCCTCCAGATGCACGATATAGACCAGCGCGACATAGGAAATTGCAGCCGGAAGGAAGGCATGGGTGATCACCTCGACGTAGGAAATGCCCACGTATTCCACCATCAGGAAGGCCGCAGCCCCCATCACCGGCGGCATGATCTGACCGTTGACCGATGAGGCGACCTCGACCGAGCCGGCCTGTTCATTCGTAAAGCCCACCCGTTTCATCAAGGGGATGGTGAAGGTGCCCGTGGTCACAACGTTGGCGATGGAAGAGCCTGAGATCAGGCCTGTCGCTGCCGAGCCGACAACAGCCGCCTTAGCCGGGCCACCGCGCAGGTGGCCAAGGGCGCCAAAGGCCATTTTGATAAAGTAATTCCCGGCGCCCGCCTTATCCAGCAGCGCCCCAAACAGCACGAAGAGAAAGACGAATTTGGTGGAAACGCCAAGCGCGATGCCAAAGACCCCTTCGGAGGTGATCCACATATGGCTCATCGCCTTTTTCAGGCTGGCGCCTTTCCAGCGGATCACTTCGGGCACCACGTCAGAGGAGCCAAAGAACACATAGGCGAGGAAGATCGTGGCGATGATCGCCATCGCTGGCCCCAGAGCGCGACGCGCGGCTTCGAACAGGATGATCAACCCAGCCAGCGCAAAGAATTTGTCGACATCATCGGCCAGACCGCCGCTGTCGACGATCTTCTGGTAGTTGAGGAAGCCATAGACCGCCACATAAACGCCCGCAGCGGCAAGAACCCAGTCCTGCACCGGCACGAAACCTGGCTCGGGATTGGCCCATTCCCGCAGGTAGGCCAGAACCATCACGGCCGCTACAATCAGCGCGACCACGATGGAAAAGAGCGCCAGAGAACCGCTCCAACCGTCAAAAAGATACTGCCCAAGGATCGCCACAGCGCAATAGGTCAGTAGTGCCACCGCCGCGAAAATCCCAAGCGCGCTGGCCATGCTCTCCAGCCGCGTCGCCATGCCCGATCCGTTCAGATAGGTCGGCAGCACCAGCACCAGCGCCACCAGCGCCGACACGACAACCGCCACCGACACCGACATACCCGGCGCGATGGCCAACAGCACCGCCACGCCAAAGGCACCAATGCCCAGCAGTGTTCCCAGGTGTCCCAGCCAGAAGCCAACCAGATTGCGGCTTTCCCGGCTCATGGCGGGATAAGCCATGAACCCCAGCATCAGGGCGAAGGCCAGGTGGATCAGCCGTGAATTGTTATTGACGGCGCCCGGAAGCAGATAGTTCGAAAGCGGTGAGGCCAGAATGACCTGAAACAGCGACCAGCTTACGGCGACAAGAGCAAGAGACAGGCCCACAGCCCCGATGGGGTTGCGCGCACCGGCGTCCGAAGACGCGACCAGTTCCTGCAATTCTTCCTCGCTAAGCGGTCGATTTCCTTGAGCATCGGATGTCATGGATAATCTCCCCTGCGGACGCCCTGATATGGGATCCGGCTATTGTGATTGGCGCCATCACCGATGAGAGGCCCGGCAGGCGCAAAGCGGGGCGCCAATGCGCCCCGCCAGTTGGTCATTGGCCGATCTTATTCGATCCAGCCCATTTCCTTGTAGTATTTGGCAGCGCCATCATGCAGCGGCGCCGACAGGCCGTCCTTGATCATCTCTTCCGGCTTCAGGTTGGCAAAGGCCGGGTGCAGCTTCTTGAAGGCGTCGAAGTTTTCAAAGACCGATTTCACAACCGCATAGACCGCGTCTTCGGACACGTCGGTCGAGGTCACGAAGGTCGCGCCCACACCGAATGTCTTGGTGTCTTCGTCAGACCCACGGTACATGCCGCCCGGGATCGTCGCGGTACGATAGAAGGAGTTGTCGGCAACCAGTTTGTCGACGGCTTCCCCGTCCACGGTGACCAGAACCGAGTCACAAGCGGTGGTGGCTTCCTGGATCGAGCCAGAAGGGTGACCCACGGTGTAAACCATCGCGTCGATCTGGTTATCGCACAGGGCAGCGGATTGTTCGGCCGCCTTTAGTTCAGTCGCCAGAGCAAAATCTTCCATGCCCCAGCCTTTGGCTTCCATCAGAACTTCCATGGTGCCGCGCTGACCGGAACCGGGGTTGCCGATGTTGACCCGCTTGCCTTTCAGATCGTCAAAGTTGGTGATGCCTGCATCGGCGCGCGCAACAACGGTAAAGGGCTCGGGGTGGACCGAGAATACCGCACGCAGACCTTCAAAGGCGCCCTGCTCTTCGAATTTGGAGGTACCGTTATAGGCATGGTACTGCCAATCGGACTGGGCAACGCCGAACTGCAGCTCACCTTCGCGGATGGTGTTGATGTTGTAGACCGAACCGCCGGTGGATTCGACGGCGCATTTGAAGCCGTGCTCCTTGCGGTTCTTGTTAACCAGACGGCAGATCGCGCCGCCCGTCGGGTAATAAACGCCGGTCACACCGCCGGTGCCGATGGTGATGAATTCCTGCGCCTGAGCAGCCGGAGCCATGAAGGCCGCGGTCACAAGCGCACCAATGGACAGTTTTGCGTGTTTCATCGTTTCTATACTCCCTTTTTCATTCTTGGTGACACTCTGCACCTCTGTGCGACTGTCAGCTCTCAATCAAAATCCGGAGACTGAACAGTCTGGCTCAGCAGGCAGGAACGCCCAACTCTTTTGCTAAAGTCTGCATATGCAATAGATAAAGCTCAGCTTCCGGCGCGCATCGGCGCCTGTCAACTCTGCCGTTTGGCGAAAGGGTTGAAAAACCGATCTTCCCGCATATGTGATGCCCTGCGTTGGATTTTCCCCGCTCTCAGCCAGACCCACCCGGATTCGCATAACTGTGGCAGAATGCCGCACTGAAATGCAAGACCTCTTCCTGCGTCAGGTTTCCACTTCCGGTACAGTTGAGCGGCTCCTTTGGCGCGCCCTTGCACGGGCCAGAATTTTCCGCAACAAAAGTTCCGACACATACTTCCAGCCGTCCTGGCAGAAAGAGGCTCTCGTGAAAGTCAACGGAACCCCGTACCGGTCCCTGTGGTGGGAAGAAAATGCGCAGGCTTTGCAGATCATCGACCAGCGCTGGCTGCCCTATGATTTCCGGATCGAACAGCTTGAGACTCTGGCAGAGTACTGCGAGGCAATCACCGGAATGCATGTACGCGGCGCGCCGCTGATCGGCGCCACCGCAGCCTACGGCATGGCGCTGGCTGCGCGTCTGGACCCTTCGGATGGCAATCTGGACGCCGCATGGGCGGCGCTGAACGCGACACGCCCGACGGCGATCAACCTGCGCTGGGCGCTGGACCGCTGCCTGAGCGCCCTGCGCCCGTTGGAAGAGGCAGAGCGCGCTGCAGCAGCCTTGCAACTGGCCCATGACATTGCGGATGAGGATGTCGAGATCAACCGCAGGATCGGCCAGCACGGCCTTGAAATTATTAAAGAGATTTCCGCGAAGAAACCCGAGGGCGAGCCTGTCCGCCTGCTAACCCATTGCAACGCAGGCTGGATTGCGACGGTGGATTGGGGTACCGCCACCAGCCCGATGTATCAGGCCCATGATGCAGGTCTGGATATCCATGTCTGGGTCGATGAAACCCGGCCCCGCAACCAGGGTGCGCTGACCGCATGGGAGCTCGGCAGCCACGGTATCTCCCACAGCTATATCACCGACAATGCCGGCGGCCATCTGATGCAGCACGGGCAGGTGGACATGGTCATCACCGGCACTGACCGAACCACCCGCAACGGCGATGTCTGCAACAAGATCGGCACCTATCTAAAGGCGCTGGCGGCACGGGACAACAACGTGCCCTTCTACGTGGCACTGCCCTCGCCGACCGTCGACTGGACGGTTTCCGACGGCGTGCGCGAGATCCCGATCGAGGAACGCGCAGGCCGCGAAGTCAGCCATGTTCAGGGCGCCCTGCCGGATGGCATGATCGGTACGGTTGAGGTCACGCCGAAAGGCAGCGACGTCGGCAACCCCGCCTTTGACATGACCCCCAGCCGTCTGGTCACCGGGCTGATCACCGAACGCGGTGTCTGCGATGCCAGCGCCGAGGGGTTGGCCGGGCTATTCCCGGAGTTTGCAGCCTCTGGCGATCCGGCATGAGCGCGGCACCCTACGCCGACACGCCCGAGCTGCGGCAGGCCATCATCGACGCCTGCCTGTCGATGGAGCGCCAGCAGATCAATCAGGGCACTTCGGGCAATATCTCGGTGCGGATCGGGGACCAGATGCTGATCACCCCTTCGGGCGTGGATTACGCCCGAATGACGCCAGAGATGATCGTCGCGGTGCCGCTGGACGACGGCGCCCCGGCGCCCGGCCAGATGAAGCCCTCTTCTGAATGGCGGTTCCACCGGGATATCCTACGCGACAAGCCTGCCGTTCACGCGGTGGTCCACGCGCATCCGGTCAATTGCACCGCGCTGGCAATGAACCGGACCGAGATCCCGGCCTGCCATTACATGATCGGCGCCTTTGGTGGCGATACGGTTCCGGTGGCAGATTACGCCCTGTTCGGCACTGCAGAACTGTCAGACAATGTTCTGAAATCGCTAAAAAATCGGGCAGCCTGCCTAATGGCCAATCATGGTGCGGTTGTCATCGCGGACACGTTAAACCGGGCGCTGTGGCGCATGGTGGAGCTGGAAACACTGGCCAAGGGCTATGTCACCAGCCTGACCATCGGACAGCCCCATATTTTGAACGGCGATGAAATGGCCGAGGTCATGGAGGCCTTTGCTGATTATGGCCTCAAAGATATCTGAGAGTTGATTGCACAGTCGTCGCGGTCGGCTTTTCCTCTGGACATTTGCGACGCGTTGCGGAAGGCTGCCGGTTATTGAATCCAATATTCACCGACCCGAAGGACCCTTCATGACTGCCCCCCTCATCTTTGACGGCCACAACGATCTTCTGCTGCGCATTCATAGCGGAGCAGTCTCCGCCGGTCCTGATGGGTTTCTGGGCAACGGCGGAAACCAGATCGATATGGAGAAGGCCCGGGCGGGCGGATTCGGCGGCGGCTTCTTTGCCATCTATGTCCCGAACGAGGACTCCGCGCTTGATGATACGGAGATGAACAAGCCCTCCTATGACCTGGCCCTTCCGGATATGGTCGATTGGCCCACGGCCAGCCGGGTTGCCCTGTCGCAGGCCTCGATCCTGATCAAGCTTGAGCGGAAAGGCGCGCTGGCCATCTGCCGCAGCACCGATGAGATCCGCGCCACCATGGCAGAAGGAAAACTGGCGGCCATCATGCACATGGAAGGCGCCGAAGCGATTGATCCCGATTTCCACATGCTGGACGTTCTTTATGCCGCTGGTCTGCGCTCGCTTGGGCCGGTGTGGAGCCGGGAAACCATCTTTGGCCATGGCGTGCCATTCCGATACCCCTCGACCGGGGACACCGGGCCGGGACTGACGGCAGACGGCATCCGTTTGGTCAAAAAGTGCAATGACTTGCGCGTTCTTATTGATCTTTCCCACCTGAACGAGGCTGGGTTCTGGGACGTCGCGAAACACAGCGACGCTCCGCTGGTCGCGACGCATTCCAATGCCCATGCCATTAGCCCGCACAGCCGCAACCTGACCGACCGGCAGCTGCATGCGATCCGCGACAGCGATGGTATCGTGGGGCTCAATTTCGCCGTCGCCTTCCTGCGCGAAGACGGGCGGATGGATGAAAACACACCTATTGACCAGATGATCAAACAACTTGACTATCTGATGGAACAGCTGGGCGAAGATCGGGTCGGACTTGGGTCTGACTTTGACGGCGCCACTGTTCCGGCCAAGATCAGCACGATCGCCGGTCTGCCGCATCTGCGCAGCGCCATGCAGGCGCGGGGCTATGATGCGGAGCTGATAACGAAACTCTGTCACGGCAACTGGATGCGGGTCCTCGACAAGACTTGGGGCCACACCAGCGCCGCCTGACTGGGACGCCGCAAGGCAAAACAAAAAACCTAATAAAAACAGGGAGTTTACAAATGACAATTATGACACGTCTGATGGGCACGGCCGCGCTTGGCCTGGCTTTGGGTCTGACCACCCTGCCCGCCATGGCAGCTACACCGGACAATATGCTGGTGATCGCCAACCGGATCGACGACATCACCACGCTGGACCCGGCGCAAAGCTTTGAATTCGCGGGCTCCGATGTGCTGCGCAATGTCTACGGCAAGCTGGTGAACTTCGACCCCGAAAACCTGGATGCAGGCTATCAGCCCGATCTGGCCGAAAGCTGGACCGTTTCCGAGGATGGCCGCACCATCACCTTCACCATGCGCGAAGGTGTGAAATTTCAGTCTGGCAACCCGGTCCGCGCCGAAGATGTCGCCTTTTCGCTGAAGCGCGTCGTCCTCTTGGACAAGACCCCGTCCTTCATCATCACCCAGTTCGGATTCACACCGGAGAATATCGACGAAACCATCGTTGTTGATGGCAACACCGTCTCGATCACGACCGACAAGCGCTACGCGACCTCCTTTGTGCTGAACTGTCTGACCGCAACCATCGGCGCCATCGTTGACGAGAAAACCGTCATGGCCAACGAGGTCGACGGCGACATGGGCAACACCTGGCTGGCGACCAACTCTGCCGGCTCCGGCCCCTACACCCTGACCAGCTGGAAACCGAAGGAAAGCGTCACCCTGACCGCGAACCCCGATTTTTACGGCGGCGAACCGGCCATGAAGCGGGTGATCGTCCGCCACGTGCAGGAAAGCGCCACCCAGCGCCTGATGCTGGAACGCGGTGACATCGACGTGGCCCGAAACCTGAACCCTTCGGATGTCGAAGGCGTACGCGCCGCGGATGGTGTTGAAATTCTCGAAGAGATGCGCGGTCGTCTGATGTATATCTCGATGAACCAGAAGCATCCGGAGCTGTCCAAACCCGAAGTCCGTCAGGCGCTGAAATACCTGATCGACTATAAAGGCATGGAAAGCAGCTTCCTGAAGGGCGCCTATGTGGTGCATCAGAACTTCCTGCCGAAAACCTATCTTGGTTCGGTCAACGAAAACCCCTTCTCACTGGATCTCGACAAGGCCAAGGCCCTGCTGGCCGAGGCAGGCGTTGATGGCATGGAGCTGACCGTGGGCGTGCGCGAAGCGCAGGAACGTCTGGAAATCGGCCAATCGCTGCAGAACACCTTTGCGCAGGCCGGGATCACGCTGAACCTCGAAGTCGGCACCGGCAAGCAGGTGCTGGGCAAGTACCGCGCGCGCGAGCTGGACATCTATCTGGGCGCATGGGGGCCGGACTATCCCGACCCCCATACCAATGCAGGCACCTTTGCCTACAACCCGGACAATTCGGATGAGGCAAACGCCACCGGTCTTCTGGCCTGGCGTAACGCCTGGGATACCGCCGGTCTGACCGAGAAAACGGCTGCCGCCGTGGTCGAAGGCGATACCGAGAAACGCGCCGAGATGTATCACGAGATCCAGGCCGAGTTCCGTGACAAGTCGCCCTTTGCGGTGATGTTCCAGAAGGTGGAGCAAGCCGGTGTGGCCGAGAACGTCGAAGGTCTCAGCCTTGGCGGCGCCATCACCGCGGTGTCCTACTGGTCCGTGACCAAGTAAATGACCACGTCGAACACCTATGTGAAGAGGCAGCCACGGCTGCCTCTTCCGGCATGGCTGCGGGGCGTGCTGGTCACCCTTCTGTCCATTTCCATAACCATGCTCGGGCTGTTGTTCGTGACCTTTGTGATTGGTCGCGTGATGCCCATCGATCCGGTTCTGGCGGTGGTCGGCGAACGCGCCACCGAGGCGCAATACGATGCCGTCTTTGTTGAACTTGGGCTGGATAAGCCCCTGATCGTACAGTTTTTCTACTATGTCTCCGATGTGTTGCGCGGCGATTTCGGCACCTCGCTGCTGACCGCACGGCCCGTTGCCGATGATATCGTCCGCGTCTTTCCGGCGACCTTTGAACTCGCCACCATCGGCATTCTCTTCGGCTGCCTCCTGGGCGTTCCGCTGGGCGTCGTGGCGGCGGTGAAGCGCGGCAGCTGGATCGACCAGATCGCCCGCGTCGTGGCGCTGGTGGGCTATTCGATGCCGATCTTCTGGCTGGGCCTGATGGGCCTGTTGCTGTTCTACGGCATTCTGGGCTGGGTCGGTGGACCCGGGCGCCAGGGCATCTTTTATGAGGACATGATCCCCGTCGTCACTGGCATGATCCTCTTGGATTCCATCCTTGCCGGGGACTGGGGCGCTTTCTGGGATGCCTTTTCCCATATTGTGCTGCCTGCCTCGATCCTGGGTTATTACAGCCTTGCCTATATCAGCCGCATGACGCGCTCCTTCATGCTGGAGCAGCTCTCGGCCGAATATGTCACCACCGCCCGGGTCAAAGGCATGAGCGAATGGGCCGTGGTCTGGCACCACGCCTTCCGCAACATCCGGGTGCAGCTGATCACGGTGATCGCGCTCAGCTATGCCAACCTTCTTGAAGGGTCGGTGCTGACCGAAATCATCTTCTCCTGGCCGGGCATTGGCAGCTATATCACCACCGCGCTGCTGTCTGCGGATATGAACGCCGTTCTGGGCGGAACCGTCGTGGTGGGCCTCGTGTTCATCTGCCTGAACGTGTTTTCCGACCTTCTCTACAAAGTCTTTGATCCGAGGTCCAAATGAGCAGTCAAACCGGAACGCTGCGCGACTGGCTTCTGTCAGATACGCCAACCTCGCGGCGGCAGGCCCGCTGGGCCGCCGTATACAAAGGCTGGCTGACGCTGAAATCCAACCATATGGCCATGGCAGGCCTTGCTATTATCGTAGCCCTGATCGCGCTGGCGATCTTTGCGCCGCTCATCGCCCCGCATGATCCTTTCGTTCAGGATCTTGGCAACCGCCTGCAACCGCTGGGCAGCGAGGGGCACCTTCTGGGGACGGATTCCCTTGGCCGCGATATCCTCAGCCGGTTGATCTGGGGCGCCCGGATCACCCTTTATATCGTTGCGCTGGTGGCGCTGATCGCGCCCATCGCCGGGCTTCTGGTGGGCACCGTGTCGGGCTATGCCGGTGGCTGGGTCGACGTGATCCTGATGCGGATCACCGATATCTTCCTCGCCTTTCCCCGTCTGGTTCTGGCGCTGGCCTTTGTCGCCGCGCTGGGTGCGGGCATCGAAAACGCCGTGCTCGCCATCAGCCTCACCGCCTGGCCGCCTTATGCACGCATGGCGCGGGCCGAGACGCTGACGATCCGCTCCTCGGATTATATCAGCGCCATTCGTCTGCAAGGCGCAGGCCCCTTGCGGATCATCATCAAACACATCTGGCCGCTGTGTATTTCTTCGCTGATCGTGCGGGTGACACTGGATATGGCCGGGATCATCCTGGCCGCTGCCGGCCTTGGCTTTCTTGGCCTTGGCGCGCAGCCGCCCAGCCCGGAATGGGGCGCGATGATCTCAGAAGGGCGCCGGTTCATTCTGGATCACTGGTGGGTTGCCACCATGCCAGGCCTTGCCATTTTCACCGTCTCGCTTGCCTTCAACCTTCTGGGTGATGGCCTGCGCGATGTACTCGACCCAAAGGACAGCGCCTCATGAGCACGCTTCTGGACGTAAAGAACCTCTGGGTGAAATTCCCCACCCGCAACGGCGTGGTCGAAGCGGTGCGTGGCATCTCCTTCTCGCTGGGCAAGGAACGGCTTGGCATCGTCGGCGAAAGTGGCTCGGGAAAATCCATGACAGGCCGCGCCATCCTGCGCCTGATCCGCCCCCCTGGGGTGATCGAGGCTGATCATATTTCCCTTCATGGTCAGAACCTTATGGATCTGAGCGAAAGCAAGATGCGCGCAGTGCGTGGGCAAAAAATCTCGATGGTGATGCAGGACCCCAAGTTCTCGCTGAACCCGGTCATGACCATTGGCGATCAGATCATCGAAGCCCACCGTCTGCACGCGAAATCCTCGCGTAGCGAGGCGCGCGCGAAGGCCATCGAGATGCTGGAGGCGGTGTCGATCCGCGATCCGGAACGGGTGATGAAAGCCTACCCGCATGAGATGTCCGGCGGCATGGGGCAGCGCATTATGATCGCCATGATGCTGATCCCGAACCCGGAAATCCTGATCGCGGATGAACCGACCTCGGCGCTCGACGTCTCGGTTCAGGGGCAGGTCCTGTCGATCATGGACAAGCTGGTGAAGGACCGCGGCATGGGGTTGATCTTCATCAGCCACGATCTGAACCTCGTTTCGCAATTCTGCGACCGGGTGCTGATCATGTATGCCGGGCGCATTGTCGAGGTCTGCGAAGCTGACAAGTTGCACGAGGCGCAGCACCCCTATACCCGGGGGCTGCTCGGCTCCCTGCCCCGGTTCGATGCACCGCGCGCGCGGCTGGATGTGCTGCAACGGGATCCCGCCTGGCGCGATGCCCCCAGCGTGGAGGCCCGCACATGAGCGTCGCATCCAAAGACATTGCGCTGAAAGTTGAGGACCTGAGCGTCTATTTCGGCGATCACCACGACCTGTTTCAGGCGGTCAAATCCGCCAGTTTCACCGTTGAAAAGGGTGCCAGTTTCGGTCTTGTCGGCGAAAGCGGGTCGGGCAAATCGACCATCCTGAAGGCGCTGACCGGTCTTGCTCCGCAGTGGGAAGGACATATGCATGTCGCCGGGCAGGACCTGGGGCGCAAGCGCGACCGGACCTTCTATCGGACCGTGCAGATGGTGTTTCAGGACCCCTATGCCTCTTTGCATCCGCGCCAATCGGTGGATCAGGTTCTGTCGGAAACACTGCACCTGCACGGGTTCACGGATATCGACGACCGGGTGGATCAATTGCTACGGGATGTGGGGCTTGGCCCAGCGTTCCGCTTTCGCTATCCGCACCAGCTGTCCGGTGGTCAGCGCCAGCGTGTGGCGATTGCTCGCGCCCTGGCGCCAGAGCCGCAGATCCTGCTTCTGGACGAGCCGACCTCGGCGCTGGATGTGTCGGTTCAGGCGGAAATCCTGAACCTTCTGAGTGACTTGCGCAAGGAACATCACCTGACCTACATCATGGTCTCTCATGATCTGGCGGTGGTGGCGCATATGTGTGACAGGGCCGCGGTGATGCAAAACGGCGAGATCGTCGAGATCCTCAGCATCGACGACATGCGCAACGACCGCTCCAGTCACGACTATACGCGCCACTTGCTGGCGGCCTCAGCCAACCGGGTGGCCTGACGACCATGGCAGAAATCGGAACTGTTGAACCCATCGCACAGGGCGGCCTGCTGAAAGGCCGCCCTGTGCGGCTGTATGTGCTCGATTTCGGGCTGTTCCGGGTCCATTCAAACGGGCGCAAGATCGGCATCTGTGGCTATCTGATCCAGACAGATGCGGGCGAGAACGTGCTGATCGATTCTGGGTTTCCCGCCAAATACGCAACGGATCCTGCGCCGGCGAGCGAGGAGGATCGGCTTTATGAGTTCGGCGAGGTGCTTGATTGCCAGCCGCACCACCTGCCCGCCGCGCAGCTGGCCCTCGCCGACGTGCAGCCCAAGGACATTGACCTCTTCGTGCTGACCCACACTCATATCGACCATATCGGCGGCATCGCTGATTTCCCGCAGGCGCCGATGGTGATTTCGAAACGGGAACGGGATCTGCCGCAACCGCTGTACTGGGGAAACCAACGCCCGCTGGACTGGCCGGACCGTCGCTACCTTACGCTGACCAAGGATACCGAGATCGGACCGGGCTTTGAGCTGCTGATGGCGCCCGGCCATGCACCGGGGCAAATCGCGGCGCTGCTGTCCCTGCCAGAGAGCGGCGATGTACTTCTGACCTCAGATGCGATTTCCCGCCCGGCCGAGGTTGATGAAGGCTTTGATACCGCACCTGATCCGCAGCGGGCCAGGCAAAGCGCCCGTCGCCTGCTGGACCTTGCCATAGCGCGCGATGCGATGGTGATTTATGGTCATTGCCCGACCCAATGGCCCGACCTGAAAAAGGCGCCGGATTACTTTGCCTGACGGCGATTTTTACGCACGCAAAACATCGCACACGGGCTGCTGAAAAATTGGACACCCCGCGCAGAGCGCGCCTGTTTTCCGGGCCTGCCAATCTGGATAGGCTTGGCCTTGCAGGCTGCAACATGTTTGACTGCCTGTCATGACAGAACCCACCCGATCCCTTCACCGCGCGATCAGCAGCCGCATCGCGCGGATCTATCCCGGTCTCAACGCGGATAATCTTGCCACGCAGATCAACCAGGCCTTCTGGCCGGATCCGTTCAAACGCCGCAAACGCGCCCGCACCCCGGGCAACCGGATGTGGAGCGAAGCGGACGCGCTGGTCATCACCTATGGCAATTCCATCGTGGACGGGCAGCACAAGCCGCTGGATCTGCTGAATGATTTCCTGCGCCGCTACTGTGATGGCTGGCTCAACAGCGTGCATATCCTGCCGTTCTTTCCCTATACCTCAGACGACGGATTTGCGGTGTCGGATTTCTGCAGCGTCAATCCGCAGCTAGGCGATTGGAGCGATATCAACCGGATCGCATATGAGTTCACTCTGATGTCGGATCTGGTGCTCAACCATGTCTCCAGCCAGGGCGCGTGGTTCAACGCCTACAGGCAAGGACAGGCGCCCTATGACAAGTTCTTTTTCGAGGCCAGCCCAGAGGATGATCTGAGCGCCGTAGTCCGCCCACGCACCACGCCGCTGCTGCAGGAGGTCGAGACAAGCAACGGGACGCGTCACGTCTGGTGCACCTTCTCACACGACCAGATCGATCTGGATTTCCGTAACCCGGAGGTTCTGCTGGAATTCCTGCGTATCATTCGCCTGCATCTGGACAATGGCGTGCGGATGATCCGGCTCGACGCAGTGGCCTTCCTGTGGAAGGAGGTCGGCACCCCCTCGATCCACCTGCCCCAGACCCATGAGATCATCAAACTGATCCGGCTTTTGTGCGACAACACCGCGGAAAAAGTGGTTCTGATCACCGAAACCAACGTGCCCAAGGCAGAGAACCTCAGCTATTTCGGCGCCCGTGATGAGGCGCATATGATCTACAACTTCCCGCTACCGCCGCTGATCCTGCATGCGATGATGGCCGGGGATGCCACCCATCTGGTGCAGTGGCAAAAGGCGATGCCACCAGCGCCGCTGGGCTGTGCCTATTTCAACTTTACCGCCAGCCACGATGGCATCGGCATGCGCCCCGCCGAAGGATTGCTGAGCCACGAGGAACAGGAGCGGATGATCGAAACGGTCCGCCATGCGGGGGGCCTTGTGTCGATGCGGGCGCTGCCTTGCGGCGGTGAGTCCCCTTATGAGCTGAACACCACATTCTACGAGGCGCTCACAGAAACCTTTGACGGGCCGGATGCCTTTCATTTTGAACGGTTTATCTGCTCTCAGACCATCGTGATGTCGCTGGAGGGTATTCCCGCCTTCTATATTCACTCCCTGCTGGCGACGCCAAACGATCACGAGGCGGTGGAGAAACGGGGCATGAACCGGGCGATCAATCGGCACCGCTGGGATTACACCGAGCTGCGCGGCCTTCTGGACGATGAAACCAGCCTGCAGGCCCGCGTGATGCGGGAATTGCGCGCGCGGCTGGAACTGCGCAAGATGCAGTCCGCCTTTCATCCCAATGCCACGCAATTCACGCTCAATTCCGGGGATGACCGGGTCTTTACCCTGTGGCGGCAGAGCCTGGATCGCGGGCAGTCCATGTTTGCCTTGCACAACGTTAGCAAGGATGAAATCGCACTGCCATCCCACCATCTGAACCTGATCGAGGATGACACCTGGGTCGACATTCTGACAGGCGAGCATCTGGCAATGATGGATGGTACCATCACCCTTGCGCCCTATCAGTGCCGCTGGATTACAAACGTCAACTAACGCCCTGCAACGACGGCATTATCACTGAAATTCCGCCGTGTCCTGCGCCGCTGCGGCATGCATGTCCCGCAGGAAGGCCGGGTCTGCGGCATGCACGCGGCTCCATGTCGGGATGAAGGGCGTCTCATGCGGGTTATCGAGAAAGAACTGCCCGGCCCGCATGATGTTCTCGGCAAAGAGCTCGATCGAGCGTTCCTCGCTGTGGCGGTCGATGCTGAGACCATTCATCTTGGCATCGGCGTAATAGGCCTCCAGCAGGTCCAGCGCGCTGCGGTAATAGGTGGCTTTCAGGGTCCTAAAGACATTGGTGGTAAAGACCGTGCCATCCGCCGCCAGTTTGCGGAAGATCGATTTGCAGATATCCACCGACATCCGGTTCAGCCCTGCCTCAGCGTCTTCCGGGCTCAGCTCCTGATGTTTGTGATCATAGGAATCGGCGATTTCCACCTGACAGACGGCCTTGGGCGCCAGGTTGCGCCAGGCCTCGGAGAGCACTCCAATCTCCAGCCCCCAGTCCGAAGGGATCCGCAGATCCGGCAGAATGCTGGTGCGCATCGCGAATTCACCGGACAAGGGATAGCGGAAGCTGCGCAGGTAATCGATGTAGTCGCGGTCCCCGATCACCCGTTTAAGCGCGATCAGCAGCGGGCTGACCAGAAGGCGTGTCACCCGCCCGTTCAGCCGGTCCTGCCCGACGCGGGCATAAAACCCTTTGGCCACCTGATAGGGAAAGTTGGGGTTCGCCACCGGGTAAACCAGCCGCGCCAAAAGCTCGTTCGTGTAGGTCAGGATATCGCAGTCGTGAATTGCCATGACCGAGCTGTCTTCGCAGCTCATCAGATAGCCAAGCGAAGACCAGACGTTCTTGCCCTTACCCTGCTCGGTCGGGGCTAGACCCATCGCCTCCAGCCGCGCGCCAAGCGCCTTCATCCGGGGGCTGTCGTTCCAGATCACCACGTGGTTCTGGTTCAGATCCTTGAAGAACTTCTGGGCATGGCGAAACTGCGCCTCATCGGCCCGGTCCAGCCCCACCACGATGCGGTGCAGGTAACGGACCTTGGACAGCTCTGCCACGATATTGGGCATCGCCTCAGTTTCCAGCTCGGAATAGAGACAGGGCAGGATTAGGGAAATTTTGCGTGATTGGGCAAAGGTTTCCAACTCATAGTTCATTTCCTCCAGCGATCGGGTCCGCAGATTGTGCAGCGTCGTGATATTCCCGTTCTGATGAAAATCTACCATGCGGATGTCCGTTCCTATGCCTTGGTTTCTAGCCGGTCCAACAGGTCCATCATGGCCCTGTTCCAGCCCGAAGGCCCAGCCTCATTTGTTCGAATTATGCGGCCTGTGTGTTCTGCGGCCAAGGGCGGCAATGCCGCACGATGCGGATTGGCGATGATGACGCCGAATTCTGCGGCTTCCAGCATCTCGACGTCGTTTGGCGCGTCCCCCAGTGCCACCGTGTGCCGGGCAGGATAGCGTGACAGGACCTCGGCCATCTGGTCCGCCTTGGTGCCGCCAAAGGACAGGGTCAGGAACCGCCCGCCATATCGCGCATAAACACCGAGATCCGCCAACGCTGTTTCAAACTGCGCCCGCTCCGCCTCGGTGCCGCTCCAGATCCCCGGTTCGGAAAACAGCCGCTCGGCAGCACGGGTAGCATCTGCCTGCGGCAGGCCGGTGATCTTTGCAATCTCCGCCACGGACATATCGCCAAACCCCCGGAACTTCTGGCGCAGACCCGACGGAACCCGCTCCAGCGCAGCGCGCGGATCCGGATAAGTCGGCGTAACGCTTTGCCCCAGCAGCCCGGCACCGTTTTCAACGATTGCGGGCCAGTTCGAAAGACCCATTTCCCGTTGCAAAACAGTTATTTCCGATGCGGTCTTACTGCTGGCCAGAACCACGCCTGCGCCCATTTCTGCCAGCCGATCAAGCGCGGGAACAGCGGCCTGCCAGGAATAGCTGTCATGATCCAGAAGCGTCCCATCCAGATCGGAAAACACGACCAATGGCAGCGGTTCTTGCATCGGCTCCACTATCCTAGTGTCCGGCAGGCGATTTGCCGGTCACAGCCGCCAACAACGGCGCAATCACCTTGGTCGCCACAGGGATCAGCACCATGCCCAGAGCCACGCCAAAGACCCCGTCCATCGCGGCCTTTGCCGACCATTCCACTGCCCCGGTCCAGCCTGCAGGCACCGCGTGACCAATGGCATAGGCCCAGTCGTGGATCAGATGCCCCAACCCGCCAAAGCCAAGCTCCTCCAGCCCGTGAATAACGATGGAGCCGCCCACCCAGAGCATTGCAGCGGTCCCCACGATAGTCAGCAGCTTCATGAAGCCCGGCATAGCGTGGACCAGACCGCGCCCCAGCGCCTGCGTCAGGCCCAGACGCCCGTTCTGCGCCATGTAAAGCCCCACATCGTCTGCCTTCACGATCAGCGCGACCGAGCCATAGACGGCCACGGTAATACCAAGCCCCACCAGCGCCAGCGTCGCCGCCTCCATCCAGATCGTTCCCTCAGGAATGGCCGAAAGGGCGATGGTCATGATCTCAGCCGAGAGGATGAAATCGGTCTTGATTGCACCAGCGGCCTTTTCTTCTTCGAGATGCGCCGGATCGCCTGGCTTATCCTCGGGGAAGACATGGGTTTCGTCATGCGGCACAAGGGCATGATAGATCTTCTCGGCGCCTTCAAAACAAAGATAGGCACCGCCCAGCATCAACAGTGGCGAAATTAGCCAAGGCGCCAGATTGGCCAGCAGCAGCCCGATGGGCAACAGGATCACCAGCTTGTTCTTGACCGAGCCCTTGGCGATCCTCCAGATGATCGGCAATTCGCGTTCGGCGGCAAAGCCATGCACGTATTTCGGAGTCACCGCAGCATCGTCGATCACCGCACCGGCGGCCTTGGCGCCCGCCTTGGCTGCCTGCGCCGCAACATCGTCGACCGAGGCAGCCGCCACCTTGGCAATGCCTGCCACATCATCCAGCAGCGCCAGCAAACCGCTCATCGAACATCCCCTCGTAAACCTGCCTTTATTTGCACCCTATCCGATCCACCAGCACAGGCAAGCCGAAGCCCGGGCACGACAGCCCGGGGATTCCCGGCGCATGGCAGCCTGCCCAAATCGTTATCGCCACCAGTCGAAAACCGTTAACGCCACCGGTCTAGTTTTGCGCTAACATGCTGTCATTTCGGCCTTTTTGCCTCTTTAGGGATTTACATAACGGGTCTATATCCGGCGCAAGTTTTGCTCGCCAGGAGACACAGGAATGACCATCAAAGTCGGGATCAACGGTTTTGGCCGCATCGGCCGCTGCACCCTGTCACACATCGCAGCCTCGGGCCGTGACGACATCGAAGTGATCAAGGTCAACGCGACCGGTCCACTGGAAACCGCAGCGCATCTGATCAAATACGACTCCGTGCATGGCCGTTTCCCCGGCGAGGTCAGCATCGGCGACGGCACCATGAACCTTGGCCGCGGCGACATGCAGATGTTCTCGACCTACGACATGAATGAACTGGACTGGGACGGCTGCGATGTCGTTCTGGAATGCACCGGTAAATTCAATGACGGTGAAAAAGCCAAGGCGCACCTGGAGCGCGGCGCAGGCAAGGTGCTGCTCTCCGCCCCCGGCAAAAACGTTGACAAGACCATCGTCTATGGCGTCAACAGCGACCAACTGACCGCCGAGGACCGCATGGTGTCGAACGGCTCCTGCACCACCAACTGCCTGGCCCCGATCGCCAAGGTTCTGGACGAAGGTGTCGGCATCGAAAGCGGCATCATGACTACGATCCACGCCTATACCGGCGACCAGCCAACGCTGGACCGTCGCCACAAGGATCTGTACCGCGCTCGCGCGGCAGCCATGTCGATGATCCCCACCTCCACCGGTGCAGCCAAGGCTCTGGGTGAGGTTCTTCCCAACCTCAAAGGCCGCCTGGACGGTTCCGCCATCCGCGTGCCCACGCCGAATGTCTCCGCCGTGGACCTGACCTTCCGCGCTGCCAAGGAAGTGACCGCCGAGGAAATCAACGCGCTGGTCGCCGAAGCCTCCAAGGGTGCGATGGCCGGTGTTCTGGGCTATGAGCCCGCGCCGCTGGTCTCCACCGACTTCAACCATTCCAGCGAAAGCTCAATCTTCGCACCGGATCAGACCCGCGTGGTCGAAGGCCGCATGGTGCGCGTCCTGTGCTGGTACGACAACGAATGGGGCTTCTCGGTACGTATGGCTGACGTGGCAACCGCGATGGGCCGCCTTAGCTAAGCCCCGTCACGGACTTGAGATTTAGCGCCCGGTCAGGCATATCTGACCGGGCGTTTCTTTTTGGCGGACAGCTATGACCAATCAAATTGCTATTGTCATGGGGATTATCCTGACAGCCGCCATCGCCATCGACGTGGCGCTGTTCGGCAGCGAGCACATGGTGTTTCTCGGCAAGAAGTTGTTCGAACTGATCGACTGGGTTGCGTTCTGGCGCTAAGGCGCGCGTCGCCCGCTGAACCGCATTTGACCCATTGACCCAATAGAAAAAGCCGGGCGAGGCGCCCGGCTTTGTCATTTCGCGGCGGAGCAATGCCCCGTACCCTATCTGGAAACTTCAGACCGGCCTATTTCGAAAGCCGCTTACGAAGTTCGTCGTTGACCTGGGGCGTGACGAATTTCGACACATCGCCATCCAGCCGCGCGATTTCCTTCACCAGTTTCGAGGCAATCGCCTGATGACGCGCCTCGGCCATCAGGAAGACCGTTTCAATCGAGCTGTCCAGGGCCCGGTTCATACCAACCATCTGGAATTCATACTCAAAGTCCGCAACCGCCCGCAGGCCCCGCACGATGATCTGCGCGCCAACATCGCGGGCGCAATGGATCAGCAGGTTCTCGAACGGGTGCGCGACGATCTCGGTGCCGGTTTCCTCTGACAAGGAGGCACATTCGGCCTCGATCATGGCAACACGCTCTTCCAGATCGAAAAGCGGTCCCTTGTCCCGGTTGATCGCCACACCGATCACCAGTTTGTCCACCAATGCGCTGGCGCGGCGGATGATGTCGATATGGCCCAAAGTGATCGGATCAAATGTGCCGGGGTACAAGCCTATACGCATTGGGGGCCCTCCTGCCTCCTCAGAACTCGCGCGCACGCAAACATATTTGCGCCTGTCCTGACAAGAGGGGGAAAATACGGAAACACCTGTTCCGGCACGTCATCTGGCAAGAAAATTTCGCCGAGGCTTAATGCCCCATGATCATGCCTTCCAGAGCGTCCTTTTCCATCGCGACTTCGGCCAGCTTGGCCTTGACCACATCGCCCAGCGAAATCAGCCCGACCATTTTACCGCTTTCGACCACAGGCATGTGGCGGAACCGGCCCTCGGTCATCTGCTGCAGGATATCTTCGACGTTGGATTCGCTGGTGCAGGTCACCAGCTCGCTGGTCATGTAGTCCTTGACTTTGCAGGTCAGGCAGCCAGACCCACTTTTGCCCAGTTCACGCACGATATCGCGCTCGGACAGGATCCCCTCAGCCGTCTCATTGTCGGAAGACACCACCACGGTCCCGATGCCTTTCTCCGCCAGCAGCTTGGCCGCGTCAGAAACCGGAGCCTCAGGAGAAATCGTTACCACCCCGGCGCTTGCCTTGGATTTCAAAATCGATTGAACCAGCATGAACTCTCCTCCACTCGTAATTTTCTTGCGTAAATACAAGCGTTGCCGCAATGCAGATCCAAGTCAAGAACATGTCCAGTCAGTTTTGGAAATAGCTGCGACAATTTGGCAGGAAAGCCGCAGCAGATCCAGCGTCAGGTCAGTGCCTCCAGCCGCGCGACCTCGTCGCGGATCCCCTTGGACAGCGCCTGCGCAAACCGGTTCAAACGCTCGCTGCGCTGATCGCCCTGATGGCGCACCAGATAGAAACTGCGCGACAGGCTGATCTTGTCGGTCAGCACCTTGCGCAAGACCCTATGCGCAGGCAATGAAAAATCATGCGCCACACAAAGCGCAGTGCCCTCGGCCGCCAGTTTGATTTGTACCGAGACCGAGTTGGAGGCCAACGCCACCCGCTCCACCCCCAGATCGCTGAGGTAGTCCAGCTCCCGATCAAAGATCATGTCCGGGATATAGCCGATCATCCGGTGCCCCTTCAGATCCTCAAGTTTTTCCAGCGGCGGGTGCTCACGCAGATAGTGGCGCGACCCCACAAGATGAAGTTTGTAATCAGTAATCTTCTGAACCAGCAGCTGCCCGGCAGTGGGCGCGCTGACGGTCACGGCCATATCCGCCTCACGGCGCGACAGGTTGATGACCCGCGGCAAGGCAACGATCTGGATATCGAGATCGGGGTTTTCGGCGCCAATCGCGGCGCAGACCTGCGGCAGGATATAATTGGCGCTGCCATCCGGCGCCCCGATGCGGATCTGCCCCGACAGCGTGTCGCTGGGACCGCTCAGCGCCTCCTGCCCGGCCCGCATCGCCTGTTCGGCGGTCTCTGCATGGGTCAGCAACCGGTCCCCAGCCGCACTCAGCGCATAACCCTGCGGGGATTTGACGAACAATGGGGTGTCCAATGCAGCCTCGAACCGGGCGATACGCCGCCCGACGGTCGCGGGGTCCATCTTGAGCACCCGCCCGGCACCGGACAGGCTGGCCTCGCGCGCGACCGCGAGAAACACTTTCATATCATCCCATTGTGGGTCCATGCCGGGATCCTCCTCGACGTTCCTGTACCTTATGTTCTTGCCCTGCGATTAACACTTGCGTTCTTGCAAAGCCTTTTTGAAATCTTTCCCCTTTTCCGGTGTTTTTTGCAAGTCTATGTTGCCGCCAAAGCGTATAGGGAGGAATCCGATGCAAGAACTCACCCATTATATCAACGGCGAACACGTCAAAGGCACGTCCGGCCGTTTTGCAGATGTCTTCAACCCGGCAACCGGTGAAGTGCAGGCCAAGGTGCCGCTGGCCTCCAAGGACGAGATGGAACAGGCAGTGGCCATCGCAGCCGCCGCACAGCCCGCATGGGCCGCCGTCAACCCGCAGCGCCGCGCTCGCGTCATGATGAAATTCGTCGACCTGCTGAACCGCGACATGGACAAGCTGGCCGAAGCGCTGAGCCGCGAGCACGGTAAGACCCTGCCCGACGCCGCCGGCGACGTGCAGCGTGGTCTGGAAGTGGTCGAATACTGCATCGGCGCGCCGGAACTGCTGAAAGGTGACTACACCGACAGCGCCGGCCCCGGCATCGACATGTATTCCATGCGTCAGGCCCTGGGCGTCACCGCGGGTATCACCCCGTTCAACTTCCCGGCGATGATCCCGATGTGGATGTTTGCCCCGGCCATCGCCTGCGGCAACGCCTTCATCCTGAAACCGTCCGAGCGTGACCCGTCGGTTCCGCTGATGCTGGCAGAACTGATGGAAGAAGCCGGTCTGCCCAAGGGCATCCTGCAGGTCGTCAACGGCGACAAGGAAGCCGTGGACGCGATCCTTTACAACGACACCATCCAGTCGGTTGGTTTCGTGGGGTCCACCCCGATTGCCGAATACATCTACGGCACCGGCTGTGCGCAAGGTAAGCGCGTACAGTGCTTTGGTGGCGCCAAGAACCACATGATCATTATGCCCGATGCGGACATGGATCAGGCCGCAGACGCGCTGATCGGCGCAGGCTACGGTGCTGCCGGTGAACGCTGCATGGCAATCTCGGTTGCGGTTCCTGTCGGTGAAGAAACCGCCGACCGCCTGATCGACAAGCTGGTGCCGCGTATCGAAAAGCTGAAAGTCGGCCCCTACACCGCAGGCAACGATGTGGACTATGGTCCCGTTGTCACCGCCGCCGCCAAGGAAAACATCCTGCGGCTGGTAGAATCTGGTGTTGAGCAAGGCGCGAAGCTGGTGGTCGATGGCCGTGACTTCAACCTGCAGGGTTATGAAGACGGCTTCTTTGTCGGCCCGCACCTGTTCGACAACGTCACCACCGACATGGATATCTACAAGAAAGAGATCTTTGGCCCGGTTCTGTCCACCGTGCGCGCCAAGACCTACGAAGAGGCGCTTGGCTATGCCATGGACCACGAGTACGGCAACGGCACCGCGATCTTTACCCGCGACGGTGACACCGCGCGCGATTTTGCCAACCGGATCAACATCGGCATGGTCGGCATCAACGTGCCGATCCCGGTTCCGCTGGCCTATCACACCTTTGGTGGCTGGAAGAAATCCGCATTCGGCGACCTGAACCAGCACGGCCCGGACGCCTTCAAGTTCTACACCCGGACCAAGACCATCACCTCGCGCTGGCCCTCGGGCATTCGCGAAGGCGGCGAGTTCAACTTCAAGCCAATGGACTGATCTAGGATCTCATACCGACATGCAAAGCCCTGGCCGAAACGCCGGGGCTTTGTTTTTTCTTTCCTCCACGGGAGTGCCGCGATATCGGGCAGCGGCAAGCAATTGTTGCGCCAGGCCCCGGACCGCATGAACACAAATTCGTGAGGCCACCAAAACCCTCCGGAAACCACTGGCCAAATTCGCTGAAGTGAATATGTTCCCGGACAGACCCCGAACGAAACCGAGCAGTTTCGAAACAGAATACAGGAGGCACCATGACACAACGGATCACCCGCCGGAGCACAATCCTTGGGCTGGCAGGGGCTTTGGCGACCCCGACACTCCTACGCGCGCAATCCACTGATGCCTTCCCCGCCGATGAGGCACCGATCCGCGATCAGACAGCGGTAAAAAGGAACATCTCGGCCTTTACGCAGCAAAACTGGCAGGATCATTTCGACGAGCTAGGTGTGGGCTGCCTGCTGGCGGATGTTGCATCGCGTGCGGTGCATTACTGGGGCGGAGACGGCGAAAGTTACCGCTTGTTCCCCTCTTCCGTGCCGATGAGCGACGAGCTGACCAAGCGCGGCTATACCAAGGTAGTGCGCAAGGCAAAGAATCCTGGCTGGACCCCGACCGCGAATATGCGCGAACGTGACCCCACTCTGCCCCGATATATGGAAGGCGGCCCGGGCAACCCGCTGGGCACCCGCGCCATGTATCTGACTTGGCCGGCCTATCTGGTGCATGGCACCCATGACACCCGCAAGATCGGGCGCCAAAGCTCATCCGGCTGTATCGGTCTTTACAACCAGCACGTCGAGGAGCTCTACGAACTGGTTGAGATCGGAACGCAGGTGCGGATCCTTTAGGATCCGCACAGCGGCCTCTGTCAGTTCAGGGACAGGTGCTTGGGCTTGTATCCTTCCTCATAGCGCAGGATTGCCTTTTCCATCAGGTTCTCGAAGTCGCGAACATACTGCTCCGAGTCATACAGCGGAGTGGTCCAGAGATTGTCCTTGAGACGCTGTTTAATCTCGTTCAGAGCCTCACGATCCGTCGCTAGTTTGTACGCTAGGTCGTAGTACTCCTCTTTTGTCTCGGTCACCAGATCCGGGCACCCTATTGCGGTGACGATGCTGGCTGCGACACGTGCAGCGAACTGTTTGCCAGCCTTGGTCACGATTGGCAGCCCGGACCAGACCGCCTCACTTGCGGTGGTATGGGCGTTACAGTTGAACGCATCCAGGAACAGATCTGCCCGCCCCATCCGGCTCACGTGTTCTACCATGGAAACCCTTGCCGCGAACACCAGCCGTTCGGGTCCGATCCCGCGTGCTTTCGCCTCCCGTAGCAGGTTCTCCTGAATGGTGATGGTCGGCGCAAAAAGCCAAAGCACACTGTCCGGCACATTGTGGAGAAGCTTCGTCCAGACATCGAACTCGGCCGGTGTGACCTTGTTCGGGTTGTTAAGGCTGCAAAACACAAACGCATCTTCCGGAAGCCCCAGTTCAGCGCGAGTAGGCATATCCGGCGAATGCTCCCTTGTGTTGTCATTCACCTGATAACAGTTGGGCATATAGAGAATTTTTTCACTGAAGTGCTGACGCAGCGATGGCGGCACCGTAATTTCATCCCCAATGAAATAGTCCATCGTCGGCAAGCCGCTCGTTCCCGGATAGCCGAGGAAAGCAACCTGAACCGGCGCCACCCGCTCTGCAAATGCAGCCAGCCTGGCGCCTTTCGTATAGGTTTTCATGTCGATTGCGATGTCGACGCCATCCTTGCGCGCCAACTCAGCCATTTCATGATCACTGATATCGCGCACGTTGTGATAGATATCCGCGCTCTCTTCCACTTGCAGTCGCACGGCACTATTTCCAGAACTGCCATAGTCATAGATAATAACCTCAAAGCGCTCACGATCTATTAGATCGAAAAACCGTCCCATCAGGAGCATTGTGGCGTGATCCCTGAAGTCGTCGGAAAAGAAACCGATCCGGATTTTCCGTCCGTGAACGCTGGTCCGGGAGAAACGCTTGTTTTCCTTAATCCGTTTCATCAAATCTCTACACCGCGCTTTGACGCGCACCTTGTGCAACGCCGGATCGTCCGTCAGACCCAAAAGCGTAAATGGCTGCACATCAAGGGGACACCTATCGCCCAAGCGCAAAATCTGCGGCAGCCGGTCAAAGAAACTCCAGTCGCTGTCCTTCATACTGTTATGAGCCCAGTTATAACCAGAATAGGCATCACTCGGATCGGTATTATGTGCTGCCTGGAAAAAACCTTTGGCATCGTGGGAGTTCCCCATGAGCCCCAGCAGGCTTCCGATCGAGTTCAACACTTGAGTGTCCAGCGGGTTGACACCCATGGCAGTCATGTAGGTTAAAAGCGCGTTATCCTTATCATCCTGCTGCAGGTAAACATCGCCTGAAAGCCGAAGAAGGACAATGTCTTCGGGATAGATCGACAGAGCCTCGTCAAGCATGGCACGTGCGGCGTTGTAGTCGAGCGAGACCACCAGATCCATCGCGTCGTCAATGTACTTCCGCGCAGTTTTTACGGTGCCAGCCTGACTGCCTTGCTGAAATCCAGCCTTCTTTTGCGTTTCGAACATCGCCAACCCTGCTGTTACCGACTGATTCGACGCGTTTTTCTGAAATTGGAAATCGAATTTTGACATGGATCTCTTCCGAAGTTCTGACAGTTCTATGATACCGTTCGCCGGCACATGGGCGTGTGTGCACTCTATGGCCGCGGTTCCTAAGAATTGGTTTCCGAAATCAAAATTCGCCTTAAAGGTGTGCCGCGGCCATTCCTGCAGCACGGCTTTGCAATTGCACAGCTTGCTCTGAGAGGCGCCTGCGGATAAGTAAATAAACAACCGTTCAATTCACACCGCGCCAGGGAGGACACGACGTGGATTTCGCTTTGACAGAAGAACAGACCGCCATTTTTGACATGGCTCATGCCTTTGGTCAGGACAACATCGCCCCCTTTGCCCGCCAGTGGGAAGCTGAAGGCACCATTCCCAAAGATCTGTGGCCCAAGGTCGGTGAGTTGGGCTTTGGTGGGCTTTACGTCAGCGAAGAAGGCGGCGGATCCGCTCTGACGCGTCTTGACGCCACGCTGGTGTTTGAGGCACTTTCGATGGCCTGCCCCTCGGTCGCGGCCTTCCTGTCGATCCATAACATGTGCGCCAAGATGCTGGACACCTTTGCCAGCGACGAAATGAAGGCCCGCGTGATGCCCGACGTTCTGACCCTCAACACGGTGCTCTCCTACTGCCTGACGGAACCCGGTTCGGGGTCCGACGCGGCGGCGCTGAAAACCCGCGCTGAAAAGACCAACGAAGGCTACACCCTGAACGGCACCAAGGCCTTCATCTCGGGCGGTGGCTATTCCGACGCCTATGTCTGCATGGTGCGCACCGGCGAGGATGGCCCCAAGGGGATCTCTACCGTCTATGTCGAAGACGGCACACCGGGCCTGTCCTTTGGTGGGCTTGAGGACAAGATGGGCTGGAAGAGCCAGCCCACCGCCCAAGTTCAGTTCGACGACTGCAAGATCCCCGCGAACAACCTTGTCGGCGAAGAAGGCAAGGGCTTCAAATACGCCATGATGGGCCTTGATGGCGGACGCCTGAACATTGCGTCTTGCTCGCTCGGTGCTGCGCAGACCGCGCTCAACATGACCCTGCAGTACATGAGCGAGCGCAAAGCCTTTGGCCAGTCGATCGACCAGTTCCAGGGGCTTCAGTTCCGCCTTGCGGATATGGAGATTGAACTGCAGGCCGCGCGCACCTTCCTGCGTCAGGCGGCGTGGAAGCTGGATCAGGGCGCACCGGATGCGACAAAGTTCTGCGCCATGGCCAAGAAATTCGTCACCGAAGCGGGATCGAAGATCGTCGATCAGTGCCTGCAACTGCACGGTGGTTATGGCTATCTGGCGGATTACGGCATCGAGAAACTGGTGCGTGATCTGCGGGTGCACCAGATCCTTGAGGGCACCAATGAGATCATGCGCGTGATCGTGGCCCGCCACATGCTGTCTGAAAACCGCTGAGGCCGGGGATGAGCGATATCGACATTCGCGTGACCGGCTCAGCGGGCCGGATCACCCTCACCCGCGAAAAAGCGCTGAATGCCCTGTCCTATGACATGTGCATGGCCATTGATGCGGCGCTGAAGGACTGGGCAACCAATGATGCGGTCAAAATCGTCGTCATCGATGCAAGCGGTGAAAAGGCCTTTTGCGCTGGTGGTGACATTGCCGAGCTTTATGCCACCGGCACCAAGGGCGATTACGGCTATGGGCGCACCTTCTGGCGCGACGAATACCGCCTGAACGCGCGGATCTTTGAATACCCGAAACCTGTGGTCAGCTTCCTGCAAGGCTTCACCATGGGCGGCGGCGTCGGCATCGGCTGCCACGGCACTCATCGCATCGTCTGCGAGAGCAGCCAGATCTCCATGCCCGAGACTGGCATCGGCCTGATCCCCGACGTGGGCGGCACGCTGATCCTGGCGCTGGCGCCGGGGCGCTTAGGCGAATACCTCGGTCTGACTGCGGGCCGGATGAAGGCCGCCGACGCGATCTACGCCGGTTTTGCCGACCACTATATCCCGCAGGAGAAATGGCCCGGGCTAATCACCGCGCTGGAGCAGGACGGCAACCCCGATATTCTGGCAAACGCCGCCGAGGCCGCGCCCGATGGCACACTGGAGTCCATGCAGGGTGATATCGACCGGCTGTTTGCCGGGGAAACCCTGAATGACATCCTCACCGTCCTTGAACAGGACGGCTCGGAGTTCGCCGCCACCGCGCAAAAGCCGCTGATGCGCAATTCGCCGCTGTCCATGGCCGCGACTGTGGAAATCCTTCACCGGCTGCGGGGCGCGACCCTGACCATCCGCAAGGCGCTGGATCTGGAGTATCGCTTTACCTATCGGTCGATGGAAAAAGGCGACTTTCTGGAAGGCATCCGGGCCCAGATCATTGACAAGGACCGCCAGCCCAAGTGGCAATACGCGGACCGCTCCGTGCCAGCCGTTGCCGTCAGCCAGATGCTGATGCCGCTGGGCGCAGACGCACTGACATTTGAGGAGGAGTAACCCATGAAGATCGGATTTATCGGCCTTGGCAATATGGGCGGCCCGATGGCGGCCAACCTGGCCGCTGCAGGCCATGATGTCACCGGCTTTGACATGGCAGAGGTCAAGGTCGAGGGCGTCACCATGGCCCCGTCCGGGGCCGAAGCCGCCAAGGACGCCGATGTGGTCATCACCATGCTGCCCAACGGCCAGATCCTGCGCAGCGTTGCGGATGAGATCATCCCGGCGATGAAAGCGGGCGCGGCCTTCGTGGACTGTTCTACCGTGGACGTGGATTCCGCCCGCGCCGTGGCAGAGCAAGCCGCCGCGGCAGGACTGCTGCCCGTGGATGCGCCGGTTTCGGGCGGCATCGGCGGCGCCGCGGGCGGTACGCTGACCTTCATGGCAGGTGGCTCGGC
Organism: Phaeobacter sp. SYSU ZJ3003; assembly: GCF_041300735.1. NCBI lineage: Bacteria > Pseudomonadati > Pseudomonadota > Alphaproteobacteria > Rhodobacterales > Roseobacteraceae > Phaeobacter > Phaeobacter sp. SYSU ZJ3003. The sequence goes on from NZ_PXNU01000035.1 coordinate 28,669, forward strand.
AGAGGCCTTCGAGAAGGCAAAGCCGCTGTTTGACATCATGGGGCAGAAGGCCGTGCATTGCGGCGATGCGGGCGCCGGTCAGGCGGCCAAGATCTGCAACAACATGATCCTTGGCGTCACCATGATCGCCACCTGCGAAGCTTTTGCCCTTGCCGACAAGCTGGGGCTGGACCGGCAGAAAATGTTCGATGTGGTCTCCACCTCCTCGGGCTACAGCTGGACCATGAACGCCTATTGCCCGGCCCCGGGCGTCGGCCCGCAATCGCCTGCCGACAACGATTACAAGCCCGGTTTCGCAGCCGAACTGATGCTGAAGGACCTACGCCTGTCGCAGCAAGCTGCAGACAGCGCCGACGCGGACACGCCGATGGGCCAGCTCGCACAGGCGCTTTATGCGCAATTCGTCGAGAACGAGGATGGCATGGGCATGGATTTCTCGGCCATGCTGCCCCGGTTCGAAAAACGCAGCCGCGACTAAGGCACAGCAACAGATCAGTTGCCGATCAAATACAGGGGCGGACCGGATGGTGCCGCCCCTTTTCATTGACCCACATCATGTTCGACCGTCCAGACGCCGGGTATTCTCTGCCCATAACGAGGAAAGGACATGCCATGTTTGCAAACAACGTTGGGGGTCTGGACAAGATCCTGCGCATCGTCATCGGCGCATTGCTGATCGTAGGCGCGCTGATGGGCTATGGCTGGTGGATGTGGATCGGCGTGGTGCCGCTGGTGACGGGTCTGCTCGGGACCTGCCCTCTGTATTCCATCCTGGGCGTCAATACCTGCCCGATGAAGAAATAGCGACCGCTGGGGATTTGGTCGACTGGACGCCCGGATTTGGCTGCAATCTGCCGCTTTGATCCGGCCAATCGGCAAGATCAGGCTGAACAACTGCGCCCAGATGGTTTCGCAAGGAAGGCACCGGCTTGGCGCGCTATCCTTTGCGCTGACCGCCAATCACCGATTGGCACAAAGCACAGGAAAGGAACGTCATGCGTTTCATCATCACTGCTGTCATTCTGGGCCTCAGCCTCCCCGCCGCCAGTTTCGCCGCGCCAAAGGGCTGCCCGCCGGGGCTGGCCAAGAAATCCGTTCCCTGCGTGCCCCCGGGCCAGGTAGGCAAGCACCGCGGCCCGCACGCGGTGGGGGACAGGCTGATGAACTACATCATTCTGCGCGACCCCAAGCGGTACAGGCTGGACCCGAGGTACACCTATTACCGCAGCCACGGCTATCTCTATCGGGTCGATCCTGAAACCCGCAAGGTTCTGAACCTGATCGGTGCGGTTGCAGACATCCTGGAATAGTCTGAGCCGCGCCCATAGGGAGAGGCTGCCTTACTCGGCAGCCACCCTGCCCGCTTGCTCCAGCATCGGTTTCAGATAACGCCCGGTATGGCTGCGCGGTTCTGCGGCCACCTGTTCCGGCGTGCCGGTGGCGACGATTTCCCCGCCACCATCACCGCCTTCGGGTCCGATATCGATGATATGATCGGCGGTCTTGATGACATCAAGGTTATGTTCGATCACCACCACCGAATTCCCCTGATCCACCAACTCATGCAGCACTTCGAGCAGTTTTTTCACGTCTTCGAAATGCAGACCGGTGGTGGGTTCGTCCAAGATATAGAGTGTCCGGCCAGTGGAGCGTTTCGACAGTTCCTTGGACAGCTTTACCCGCTGCGCCTCACCGCCTGACAGCGTGGTCGCTTGCTGGCCCACCTTGATATAGCCAAGACCAACCCGCATCAGCGCGTCCATCTTGTCGCGGATCGATGGCACCGCGGCAAAGAACTGCTGCGCTTCCTCGACGGTCATATCCAGCACATCCGCGATGCTTTTGCCCTTGAAGGTGACCTCAAGCGTTTCGCGGTTATAGCGTTTGCCCTTGCAGGTTTCGCATTCAACGTAGACGTCCGGCAGGAAGTGCATCTCGATCTTGATGACACCATCCCCCTGACAAGCCTCACAGCGGCCGCCCTTGACGTTGAAGGAGAACCGCCCCGGCTTGTAGCCGCGCGTCTTGGCCTCTGGCAGGCCCGCGAACCAGTCGCGGATCGGAGTAAAGGCACCGGTATAGGTCGCCGGGTTCGAGCGCGGTGTGCGGCCGATGGGGCGCTGGTCGATGTCGATCACCTTGTCCAGATGTTCCAGCCCCTTGATGGTCTCACACGGCGCCGGGGTCTGCCGCGCCCCGTTGAGGCGCATCGAGGCGGTCTTGAACAGGGTTTCAATCGTCAGGGTGGATTTACCGCCCCCGGATACGCCGGATACGCAGACAAATCTGCCAAGCGGGAATTCGGCTGTCACCTCTTTCAGGTTGTTGCCGGTCGCCTTGACCACCTTGATTTTTTTCTTGTTGCCCTTGCGCCGTTTGGCGGGGATTTCGATTTCCCGCACGCCTGACAAATATTGCCCGGTGACCGAAGCCGCATCGGCGGCGATCTGCTGCGGCGTGCCGTGGCTCACCACCTGCCCGCCATGCACCCCGGCACCGGGGCCGATATCGAACACATAGTCGGCCTGACGGATCATATCCTCGTCATGCTCGACCACGATCACCGTATTGCCCTGATCACGCAGGTTTTTCAGGGTCGTTATCAGCCGGTCGTTGTCGCGCTGATGCAGGCCAATGGACGGCTCATCCAGAACATACAGGACTCCGGTCAAGCCTGAACCGATCTGGCTCGCCAGCCGGATCCGCTGGCTCTCGCCGCCCGAGAGCGTGCCGGAATTCCGGCTGAGCGTTAGATATTCAAGGCCGACGTTGTTGAGGAAACCCAGCCGTTCGCGGATTTCCTTGACGATGGCGCGGGCGATTTCCTGTTTCTGGGTGCTGAGGTGATCCGGCACCTCCTCGATCCAGGCGAGTGCCTCACGGATGGATTTCTGCACCACCTGACCGACGTGAATATCGGCGATCCGCACCGCCAGCGCCTCTTCCCGCAGGCGGTAGCCGCCGCAGGCGCCGCAAGGGCGGTTATTCTGATAGCGTTCGAATTCTTCGCGGATCCAATTGCTGTCCGTCTCGCGATAGCGGCGTTCCATGTTCGGAATGACGCCTTCGAAAACGCGGGTGACGTTATAGACCCGGCCGCCTTCGTCATAGCGGAACGGGATTTCCTCATCGCCCGAGCCATAAAGGAACACCTGCTTCACATGGGCAGGCAGATCCTTCCACGGCGTATTCTTGTCGAACTCATAGTGCTTGGCAATCGCTTCGATGGTCTGAAGGAAGTACGGCGATTTGCCCTTGCGCCAGGGCGCCAGCGCGCCGTCATAAACCTTGAGGCTCTGATCCGGCACCACCAGACGTTCGTCAAAAAACAGCTCCATTCCCAGCCCGTCACATTCCGGACAGGCCCCAAAGGGCGCATTGAAGGAGAACAGGCGCGGCTCGATCTCGGGGATGGTGAAGCCGCTCACCGGGCAGGCAAAGTTTTCCGAGAAGGTGATGCGCTCGGGATCGCCTTCACGCGGAGCCGTTTCCAGAATGGCGATGCCATCCGCCAGATCCAGCGCGGTGCGCAAGCTGTCCGCCAGCCGGGTTTCCAGCCCTTCGCGCACAACGATCCGATCAACGACAACGTCGATGTCATGGCGGAACTTCTTGTCCAGGGTTGGCGGTTCGTCCAGCTCATAGAATTCGCCGTCCACCTTGACCCGCTGGAAGCCCTGCTTCCGAAGTTCAAGGAATTCCTTTTTGTACTCGCCCTTGCGATCCCGCACGATGGGCGCCAGCAGATAGCCGCGCGTGCCCTCCTCCAGCGTCATGACACGGTCGACCATATCCTGCACCTGCTGCGCCTCGATCGGCAGGCCGGTCGCCGGGCTGTAGGGCGTCCCTGCCCGCGCGAACAACAGGCGCAGGTAGTCGTAGATTTCGGTCACGGTGCCAACGGTAGACCGCGGGTTTTTCGAGGTGGTCTTCTGCTCGATGGAGATCGCCGGAGATAGGCCGCTGATGTGATCCACATCGGGTTTTTCCATCATGTCGAGGAACTGGCGCGCATAGGCCGAGAGCGATTCCACATAGCGGCGCTGCCCTTCGGCATAGATGGTATCAAAGGCGAGCGACGACTTGCCCGAGCCGCTAAGGCCGGTGATCACCACCAATTCGTCGCGCGGAATGTCCACGTCGACGTTTTTCAGGTTGTGTTCGCGCGCGCCGCGCACCTCGATGGACTTCAGCTCAGCCATGGAACCCCCGTTATCCGCGCCCCGGCCTGCACCGGTCGCCCGCCCCTACAGATAGGCAAAGCTTTCCGAGTCTCCAACCTAAAATCGAGAACGTTCAGCGAACATTTGATTTTCTGCGCAGTGCCGCCAGCCAGCCATGCACCAAACATCCGCAGATGAACACAATGACGCCGGTCACGATCATGCCATTATAGCCCGCCAGCCCCAGCACCCAGACCATCAGCGGCGTGCCGATGGTATTGCCAAGATTACCGGCCATGGCGAGGGCGCCATTGGAGCTGGCCTGATCGACCGCCCCGGAATTGAGCTGCGCCACCGAGGCAAAACTCGGTCCCTGCACCAGCCCCAGCGCCCCGGCCAGCGCCAGACAGGCCAGCGGCGCGCCGGGATCGGCCCACATCCAGACCAGCGCCAGCGCGCTGAGCGCAAAGCCCGCCTGGATCAATGGCACTGCATGGATCCGCCGCAGCAGGAACACCCCCAGCGTCATCGACACTGCGATGCTGGTCAGCGGCATCGCGCCCATCACAAAACCCCGCACCTGCGGCGCCAGATAGGGCGGCAGGACGGTCAGGATCGCAACGAAACAGATGGTGTAGAACAGCCAGCCAGCCGCAGGTGCCGCCAGCCAGGGAGAGCGGAAAATCTCCAGATGCAGACGCGGTAGATCGGCGAACCGGGGTAGCGGCTGGCGCGGCGGCACCGGCACATCGCGCAGCACCCGCAGCAGCAACAAAGCCAGCGCTGCCATGATCACGGCGTGGGTGGCAAACAGCGCCTGAACCCCAGCCATCCGTGCCAGCGGAACGCCAAACCACGAAAGGAACGCAAAGGCTACCGCGAAAAACGTGCTCCACAGCGTCAGCGCCGCGCCGCGGTGCCGATTAGAACTGATCTGGGCAATAAGGGTCGGTGCCGCCACCACCACGCCCAGATGCGACAGGCCTTCGATCACGCGGGTGGCCAGAAACAGCGAGAAAGGCAGATCTAGGCTTTGCAGGGCGGACATCGCAGCGCCGCTGGCCAGGGCCGCCACAAGCGTGCGACGGAAGCCGAAAGAGGCCACCACCATGCCCGCAATGACACCCAGCCCGATCCCGAGGAACCCAACCAGCGAGACCGTGAATCCGATGGCGCTGCCCGCATCCGGAAACAGCTCGGCCATCTCAGCGAAGACCACGCTCACCTTGCCATATTGCGCTGCAGCGCCAAGGCCAGCGCCCCAAATCAGAAGGATCACACTCCAGCGGGTGTCCTGGCTCGGTGTCATGCTGAAATCCCGTCTGAATAGGTCATGATAAATATGCCTCGCCGCAATACCCCGAAACAATTGCAGCGACCAGCCGCTCAATAAAAAACCGCCCAAAGCCGCGAATGGCCTTGGGCGGTGCGTGTGTCACATGTCGCAGCGCTTAGAAGTGAATGGTGCGGTCAAAGGCGTTCAGGACGCTTTCATGCATCATCTCGCTCAGCGTCGGATGCGGGAAGACGGTGTTCATCAGGTCTTCCTCGGTGGTTTCCAGCTGGCGGCCCACCACATAGCCCTGAATGAGCTCCGTCACCTCGGCGCCGATCATATGCGCGCCCAACAGCTCACCCGTCTTGGCGTCAAAGATAGTTTTGACCAGCCCTTCGGGTTCGCCAAGGGCGATGGCCTTGCCGTTGCCGACAAAGGGGAAACGACCAACCTTGATGTCGTACCCCAGCTCCTTGGCCTTCGCCTCGCTGTAGCCAACGCTGGCCACCTGCGGATGGCAATACGTGCAGCCCGCGATGCTTTCTGGCTTGACCGGATGGGCGTGTTTGCCTGCGATCAGCTCTGCCACCATGACGCCTTCGTGGCTGGCCTTATGCGCCAGCCAGGGCGCACCGGCGATATCCCCGATAGCGTAAAGCCCCTCGACGCCGGTGCGGCAGAATTCATCGGTCACCACATGGGTGCGGTCAACGTTGACGCCAAGCGCCTCCAGACCCAGCCCTTCGGTATTGCCAACGATGCCAACGGCCGAGATCACCGTGTCGAATTCCATCTTCTGGACCTTGCCGCCAGCCTCAATATGAGCGGTGACCTTGCCTTTTGCCCGATCCAACTGCTTGACCATGGATTTCTCCATGATCTTCATGCCTTGCTTCTCGAAGGCCTTCTTGGCCATGCCGGAAATCTCGGCATCCTCGACCGGCAGCACCCGGTCCATCACCTCGACCACGGTGGTGTCGGCGCCCAGGGTGTTGAAGAAGCTGGCAAATTCGATGCCGATGGCGCCCGATCCGATGACCAGCAGCTTTTTCGGCATCCGCGGTGCAGTCAGCGCGTGGCGGTAGGTCCAGACCAGATCACCGTCTGCCTCCAGCCCCGGCAGCTCCCGCGCGCGGGCGCCGGTCGCGAGGATGATGTTCTTGGCCGCCAGATCCTCGGTGCCCTTGTCGGTCTTGACCGAGACCTTGCCCTTGGCGGGGATCGTCGCCTCGCCCATGATCACGGTGACCTTGTTTTTCTTCAGTAGATGCGCGACGCCCGAGGACAGCTGTTTCGCCACCCCGCGCGAGCGTTTCACCACCGCGTCCAGATCGTAGCCGATGCCATCGGCGCTGAGCCCGAATTCCTTGGCCCGGTGCATCAGGTGGAACACTTCGGAGGAACGCAGCATCGCCTTGGTCGGGATGCAACCCCAGTTGAGGCAGATGCCGCCCAGGTTCTCACGCTCGATGACCGCGGTCTTGAGCCCCAGCTGGGCTGCGCGGATGGCAGCCACATAGCCGCCGGGGCCTGCGCCGATTACGATCACGTCATAGGTTTGTGCGGCCATGATATCCCTCGCCAAACTGGATCTGAAACTAGTTTACCGTTAAACCAATTTTTTGCACGCCGCAATCTCGCAGTGACAAAAGCCTTTGGGAACGTGGTGGGCATTTTCACCGACCGGTATCCACCGCGAGACCTGCGCGCCGGAACAACCATATGCACAGTCACTGCTACAGGCCACAAAAAATCCCGCTCCAGCGCAGTCATCCCGCGACGACCGTTTCAAGAAGATGTGATCACGGCTGGCCGCATAGAGGGATGGTAAAGGGATTGTCTGGCGCCGAAAGCCCGGCACAGAAAAGGCGCTGTCCGACCGGCCAGACAGCGCCTTTAGAATGTCAGCGTCAGGGATACCCCCTGATAGTCGTTCCCCTCGGTTCAGCTGGCTTGCTGAAAGGTCCGGATCGTGGCGCCATACCCCCCGGCTTCGACGTAGTCGCGCTCCGGTTCGGTGCTGTGGCGCAGCAATGCATCGTTGCGGTAGGGAAAGCGACCGAACTTGCGGATCACGTCGCGATGGGCCCGCGCGTGCAGCAGATTGGACTCACCATATTCGGGCATCCGTTCCTTCAGCAGGCGCACGCAGCGCTCCTGATCGCACAGGTTTTCCGAATGCATCAGCGGCAGATAAAAGAACTGACGCGCAGGTTCATCGATCTTCAGATCCCATTTCTTATTCAGCGCGTTCTTGGCCACTGCCAGCGCAATCTCATCCGAGGCAAAGGCCTGACCTTCACCGCGGAACATGTTGCGCGGGAACTGGTCCATCAGGATGATATAGGCAAGGGTTCCACTGGGATAGGTGAGCCAGAGCGAGAACTTGCCCTCGCAGGCCTCCTCCCAGGCCTTTCCGAACCGTTTGCGGATGGTCGCGTCCAGATCATCATCCTGCACATACCAGCCCTTTTCTCCGACCTCGTCGAGCCAGAATTCAAGGATTTCTTCGGGGCCAACCATCCCATTTACTCCACATGTGTTGCCTACCCCCAAGTTCAGAGGATTTTACCCCCTCATGGCAAGTCATAGAACCGTCACAAATTGCAACAGGAGCGGCAATTGGTGAAATATTGCTCACGTTTCCTGCAGGTTAGCGCAATCACCCGGCCTCATGCGCGGCTTCCTGCTCTTCCATCTCGGTTTCGATGACGTATTCCTGTGCAAATTCGACCGCCACGGGCGAGCCTGTCGGCGCCATCGGCGCGAAGGTGCCCGAATCCTCGGCTGCGATCGAGGCACGCTGCGTCGTCCGATAGAGCGCGTATGCCGCCAGCGCAAAGGTCAGCACCGCCATGATCAGGAAGAATCCCGGAGGGCCAAAGACGCTTTCGCCCATCAGCCAACCGGTGATCAGTGGCCCGGTAATGGCGCCAAGGCCGTTGATGAAGACCAGACCGCCCGAGGCCGCCGCCATATCGTCGTAATCCAGATAGTCGTTGGTGTGGGCGATCAGCAGCGAATAAAGCGGGTTGGTCATCCCGCCGATAAAAAAGGCCGCCAGCAGCAGCATCCAGAAATTCGCGCCCATCGCCATACCCAGAACCGCCGCTGCGCCACTGAAGGCCGCCGCGAACAGGATCACCACGCGCCGGTCCATGCGGTCGGAAATCCATCCCAGCGGATATTGCAGCACCAGCGCGCCGACATAGAAGGTCGCGACGAACAGCGAAACCTGCGGCAAGGTCAGCCCGGCCGAAGCCGCGTAGACCGCGCTCATCCCGAACTGGGCCGAGAAGACGCCGCCCAGCAGAAACATACCCACGCAGCCCAGAGGCGATGCATCCATCAGCTGGCGCAAGGTCATCGGTTTCGTAGTGTCAAAGGCAGGCGTCGGCGAAATCGACAGCAAAATTGGCGCAAAGGACACCGAAATCACAACCGAGGCGATCACAAAGGTCTCATAGCCCGACGGGTTACCAAGCAGCATCAGCGCCTGCGCCGAGACGATGCCCAGCATCTGCACCAGCATGTAAAGCGACAGCGCCTTGCCGCGGTTGGCATTGTCTGCCGCATTGTTCAGCCAGCTTTCAGCGGTGACATACACGCCGGAAAAGCAAAACCCGATCAGCACCCGCCCGGCCATCCAGGCAAAGGGATTGGTGATCGCGGGATAAAGAATCATCACGGCAGAAATCAGCGAGGCCAGCGCCGCAAAGACGCGGACATGGCCGACCCGCCGGATCATCTCCGGCGCCATCCGCGAGCCGCCCAGAAAGCCGACGAAATAGGCGGACATGACAAAGGACATCTGCAACGTCGAGAACCCTTCAAGGTCGCCGCGCACCCCAAGAATGGTGCCCTGAAGACCGTTCCCGATCATCAGCATTCCCATCCCCAGAAGCAGCGCCCATGCGCTTGAGAGTACCTGCAGCATTGCCCGTATCCTTTTGCATCCGCCGCCTGCCCCCGGTTTTGAATCCGGCAGGCGGTGTTTCATTTCGCATCTTCCGCCCTTATCTGCGGATGCGGTGTGTGGAAAGAACTATCGCAGATCGCAGAGACGATTTCATCCCGCCGTCACGTTTACAGCGGAATTCTCTGCATTTTCTGAAGGTCTGGCGCTGGCGATCTGGCGGGGCTCAGCTCTGCCGCGATCCCGCCCCGGAGGGGATCAGAAGCGACGCATCGCCATAGGAGAAGAACCTGTATCCGCTGTCGACGGCGTGGGCATAGATCTGCCGCACGGTCTCCTGCCCCATCAGCGCAGAAACCAGCATCATCAGGGTGGAGCGCGGCAGGTGGAAATTCGTCATCAGCGCATCGGCCACATGGAAGGTAAAGCCCGGGTAGATGAAAATATCGGTCTCCCCTTCCCATGGCGCGATCGCACCGCTGCGTGCGGCGCTTTCGATCAGACGCAGCGCTGTGGTGCCCACCGGGATGATGCGCCCGCCTGCAGCCTTAGTCGCCGCGATCTCGGCGGCAGCTTCGGGGCTGACCCGCCCCCATTCGGCGTGCATCTTGTGGGTGGTCACATCCTCCACCTTGACTGGCAAGAAGGTGCCTGCCCCCACGTGCAGGGTGACATAGCTGAACGCGATCCCGCGATCCTTAAGCGCCTGCAGCAGCGGTGCATCAAAATGCAGCGAGGCGGTCGGCGCCGCTACGGCGCCGGTGTGGCGCGCCCAGACCGTCTGGTAATCGGTCTTGTCCTGCGCATCCGCCGGGCGCTTGGCAGCAATGTAGGGTGGCAGCGGCATGGCGCCCGCCTCGGCCAGGGCCGCCTCGAATTCGTCGCCTTCCAGATTGAACCGCAGGGCGCCCTGCCCGTCGACAACACCCTCCAGCACGGCGCTGAAACCATCGGCAAAACGGATCGTCTCGCCCGGTTTTACCTTTTTCAGGGGTTTCAGCAGGGCATTCCAGGTACCGTCTGCGCCCGGCTCCAGCAAGGTGACTTCGATTCGGGCGGAGGTATCGCCTTGCGCACTGCTGCGATGGCGCTGCCCCGACAGGCGCGCAGGAATAACCTTGGTGTCGTTCAATACCAGACGATCGCCGGGCTGGAACCACTCCGGCAGGTCTGAAACCCGCGCATCGGTAATCCGGTCTCCTTCGGCCACCAGAAGACGGGCCGCGCTGCGCGGAGAGGCAGGGCGGGTTGCAATCAGATCCTCGGGGAGATCAAAGTCAAAATCGCTCAGTTTCATGCGGCGGCATATAGGAGCTTTGTGATGCCTTGGCTATGGCAATCTGCGCCAGATTGCCTGTGTACTCAGCGTTCGCCGGCCTGAGGAGCGGTCGGGGCGGCTGGCACCTCTTCGGGCGCCAATGGCCCGCTGGTGGGCGGCGGCGCGGCGGGGGTCTGCCCCGGCACCTCCGGCGCCCGGCCCCGGAACAGCTCGCGGAAGATGCCCGGCGCCAGGCCCGACAAAGGATTGACCTGCACCTTGGGATCATCCGCCGTGCCCCGCAGCCGGTAGGAAAAGCCGATCAACCCTTCGCCCTTGCGGGTCAGGACGCTGCCGATGGCGTTCAGCACATAGATCGGGGAAATCACCCCCCGCATATCCAGTGCCGTGGTCTCAAGATTGTAATTCCCGTCCATCGACAGACCGATCGACGGCCCCACTGCACTGCTTTCGTGAACGATCAGATGGGTGGCGCCAAGGCGGAACTTTGCTTCGACTTCAGAAAACTGAATCCCCTGCCCGGCGAGTTCATTGACCAGACCCACGAGGCTGATCGCGTTGACCAGCGCTGCCATGGAGGGCGCGTCCTTCACCCGCGTGTTGCGCACGGTCATGCGGCCATCGTATTCGCCCGGCGTGGCTGCAGGCACCAGCGTCATGTCAAAACTGCCGCCCTGACCGTGCCGCAGCACCCCGGCCGAGCGGAAGATCCCGCCGGCATCCTCGGACTTGATCCGCGTCGCCGTGCCGCCCTTGTCCGGGACCACAATACCGCTCAGCGGGGTCTGACCATTCAGCCGCGCGGTGAACTTGCCATTGAAGCCGCCCGCCGTGGAAAACCGCCCCTGAAACCCATTGAGGGCGATACTGTCAGTTACCTGCAGCCGATCAAGGCTCAAGAGGATCGGTCCGGTGCCGCCCGATCCGGAGCCACTGCCGCCGCTGGAACTGGTAAAAGGCACCCGGCGCATATCGATCACGCCGCCGCCAATACGGATTTCCGGTGCCGCCACCCCGCGCCCAACAAATGTCACCGGTCCGCGCAGCCAGCCATCCAGCGACACCGCGCTAAAGGCCGCTCGGTCCAGCCCGCCATCTTCCCGCGTGGTCACGGTGCCCTCGGCCTTCAACCCCGCAGCCTCGACCCGCAGCCGGTCCACTGAAGGCTGCGCCCGCAGCGTTACCACAAGATCCAGAAGACCCGTGTCCGCCTCCGCCTTGCGCCAGCTCAGCGCTGGAATACGCAGGCCGATCCCTTCGAGCGCCGAGCGCAGGTTCAACTCGGGTGGCACCCCGGGCGCAAGGCGGAGCACGAATTCGCCTTGACCGGTCCCAAAGACGGACCCCGTCGGCAAGCCGATATTGAACCTCTCCACCACCGCGTTCGAAAGCGCCACCTTACCGGTGACATAGCTGGTCGGATCGGTACCGGGGCCAACCGGCTGGCGCCATGTTGCCGTCAGCGGCACATCCGACAGGGTCGCAGCACCAGAGAGCTGCACGTGGCTTTGATCCCCCGACAGTTCCAGCCGCTCTGCGGCGACCGGATGTCCCGGGACCAGAACCCCGCTACTGACGCCGGTCACGCTGCCCGTGTAGTGATAAAGGATCTCCTCTGGCGGCACGCCCGCGCGCAGGGGCAGCGACAAGGTTCCGCTGACCTGCACCTGCCCCTCTGCCAGCTTCACCGGCAGCCCCGCCTTGGACATGATATTGAGCGGCGGACGTTCGAGCAGCGACAGCCCCGCCGTTACCGCACCCGAGGCCTTGACCCGGACGATCCCCGGCGCGCCGCCTTTGATCGAAGTGTCGGGAATGATGAAAGACGTGCCCGTCACATCCACAGCGCCACCGTCATCGGCGGTCACCGTGCCCCGGCTGGCGATCACCACCAGACGCGTGCCGTGGATGCTGAAATGGCCATCGGCGCCCCGCACCGGCGGCAGATGCTTCTGAAAGCGCGCATCGACCCCGGAAAAGGTGGTATCTAGATGCAGAAACGGCTTTTCCAGCCCGGCGCCACGCAGCGCCACATAGGCATCGCGGGCAGTGCCTTGATAAAGGTTATCCCGCACCCATTCGCGCGGTTTCGGCGGCGCCGCGGCTGGCCACAATTCCTTGATCCGATCCACCGACATCTGATCCACATGACCGTTCAGCGCATAGGTCCATCCTGCTTCTTCGGCGGAGACCTTGCCGTCGAGCAGGATGTTGGAATCCCCGTCCTGGATCAAAACCTCGCCCAGGGTCAGGCTAAAGGGTTCCGGCTCCAACCGAAAATCCACCCCAACGCCCGCCAGTTCCAGCGGCTGATCGTACAGGTCGCGCGGGTTGAGGCTGAGGTCGGAAAACTGCAACTGCCCGACCAGTTCCGTGAGCCGTCCGTTCTCGATCCCGCTCAGATGGGCGCGCCCCTCCATCGTACCTGAGACCCAGCCGCTTTCGACTTTCAGCTCATCGAACTGCAGGGCCTGCTGATCAGGGTAGTAGGTGAAATAGCTATGCGCGCTTTGGATCGGCACGGGGCGGGTTTCTTCCGACGGCTGGATCACACCACGCCCGATTTGCAAGCCAGCGGAAAGGGTCAGCAGCTCGCCTTCGCTGCCTAGGCCACCGCGGAGCGAGCCGGAAATCGGTGCCCGCAGCGCCTGAAGCCAGCCAAGCGCCGGCGCCTGAACCGCGATATCCTCGCTCGCGATCTCTTCGATCAGGAACCCGAATTCGGCTGAGGCATCGCCGATGTCGGATTTGTAGTTGGCCTCAATGGTGCCGACATACTGCCGCCCGCTCAGCACCGAAAAGCCGCCAGACAACGCCAGCGATCTGCCCTCACGCGCCAGCCGCACGGTGCCGCCGTCCAGTGTCCAGACCCGGTTCAGTCGGCCATCTTCATAGCGCAGCGTCAAACCTTCGGTCTCAACCTCGGACAGCGCCGCAAGGACCGGGCGTTCAAATTGGGTATCCCAGTGTTCGATCAATTGCGGCAGGTCGGATGCTTCGCGGAACGGCGATCCCGCCTCAGAGAGGCTGAGTTCGAACTTGCCATCCGCGCCGCGCCGCAAAGAGGCAAAGAGCCCGCTGAGCCAGATCTTGCGGGGCTGAAACTTGCCACTCAGCAAGGGTCGCATCGCCAGCGACACCTGCGCATCCGCCAGCCGGGCCACCGGCGTTCCATCCGCCTGCGCCAGAGATACATCGCGCAGCCCGAGCCGTGGGCGCCAGCCCTTGTTCACCACAAGGTGGATTTCCCCAAACTCGATCTGAAGACCGCCAAGGCTTTGTTCCAGGCGCGTTTCGACCTTCTGGCGCAGCCATTGCGGCGCATCGATGCGGGTGCCGATCCCGAAATAAACCGCGCCCGCCCCGAGAAAGCATAGGACGGCCACAACGCGCACCACGGCTTTCAGCCGCCGCCAGCGCCGCCGGTCTTTGGGGCGCGCCGCAAGCCCTTCCGCGGCCTCCGCATCAGCTGGACCAGCGACCTGCTCGGCCCGTGCAGCCTCCTGCCCGGACGCCGCCTGTTCGGCAGCCTCGGGTGCCGCGACTTCCTCCGAGTGATCCGCTGACCTCGCGATCTGTGCTTTTCCTTTGCTCGCCATAGCCTATTTATGGCACCCAATGATGCAAAACCAAGCGGAGACCCCATATGCTCGAACCATCCGATCTCGCCCCGATGTTCACCCTGCCCCGTGACGGCGGCGGTGAAATCTCGCTTGCCGACCTCAAGGGACGAGCCGTCGTCCTGTTTTTCTATCCGCGAGATGATACCCCGGGCTGCACCAAGGAATCCATTGGATTTTCAGGCGCTTTGCAGGCTTTTGCCGATGCCGGGGTCGAGGTTTACGGGATTTCCAAGGACACCGTGGCCAAACACGACAAATTCGTTGCCAAACATGAACTGACCACGCCGCTCCTCTCCGATGCCGAAGGCACCACCTGCGAGGATTACGGCGTGTGGAAGGAGAAGAACATGTACGGCAAAAAACACTGGGGCATCGAACGCTCCACCTTCCTGATCGACGCCGAGGGCCGCATCGCGCGGGTCTGGCGCAAGGTCAAGGTGGACGGACATGTTGAGGAGGTTCTGGAGGCCGCCAAAGCCCTGTAACCTGAAACGGATTGCCGCCACACCACCCGGCGCTGCGCAACGCGCAGCGCCGGGCCCAACGGGAGGCGGTCACGTCACAAGTGACCAACGACGGGCGGGAGGTCCCGGCCTTCGTCACAGACAAATCCGTTGCCATGGCGCGCGCCACAGGGCAGGAACGCGGCGCAGCACGAAACCCGACGGAGGCGAGATGACCGACACCCCCAATTCTGAGGCCGGGATGTCCCTGGCCGAAATGGCGATAGAGGTTCTGACCACCGCCGACGGCCGCCAGAAAACCGCCCTTTCCCGCCAGCACGCGGCCCGCTGGTTTGCCTATCGTCGCGGTGAGGCACCCGAGATCCCGGTCGGCACCGCCAGCCCGCCACTGCGCCCGGCCCGGCCCGAAAAGCCGGAACTTCTCGATCCCCGCGACGTGCCAAAACGCAAACCCGGCTCCGAGGCGGGCCGTATCGCGCTGCTCCATGCGGTGGCCCATATCGAACTCAACGCAGTCGATCTGCATTGGGATATCATCGCGCGGTTTTCCCATGTGCCGATGCCCATTGGTTTCTTTGACGACTGGGTCAAGGCGGCGGATGAAGAATCCAAGCATTTCAACTTGATGTGCGATTGCCTTGAAGGCCTTGGCAGCCACTACGGCGCCCTTCCGGCCCATGCTGGCATGTGGCGCGCTGCCGAAGACACCGCCGAGGACCTGATGGGCCGTCTTGCTGTGGTGCCGATGGTGCTTGAGGCCCGGGGTCTTGATGTCACCCCCGGCATGATCAAGATTTTCCGGCAGGCAAAGCTGACCCAGGCAGTGGAGGCCTTGGAGGTGATCTACAAGGAAGAAGTTGGCCATGTCGCCTATGGCTCAAAATGGTTCCATTTCCTTTGCGGGCGCGAGAACCTCGATCCCAAGGATGTCTTTCACGATCTGGTCCGAACCTATTTCCACAGCACGCTGAAACCGCCCTTCAACGAGGAAAAACGCGCCGAGGCCGGACTGCCGCCGGATTTCTACTGGCCGCTGACCGACACCGGCGCACAGCCCGCAGGCTGACAAAGCGGCCGGGCGGCGCGTGACCGCCGCCGCCCTGCTCCTACCCGGCAAATTTCCGCCAATATCCTGCCTTGCAGGCACAAATTCCTTACTGATTGGTCAACAGACTTGCCCAATGAAGCCCGGCTGGCTATTCAAATGGGCCATGGCGCCTGGGCTCACAGGAATGTGAGTGGCCCTGCGCCATGCAATTGGGATGGGACAAGGATCAGCGCGTGCGCACACGTCTGACTATTAAAATTCACGCGTTTCTCGAACGGCATTTCCCCGAACGGCGCGTTTTCCTCAAATCGGATGACGACACCAGATTCATTCGGCTCAGGCCGGAAACACAGCTTATTGCCGTTGCCGGTATCGTTCTTTTTGTCGCCTGGTCGATCATGGCAACAGCCATTGTGCTGATGGACGGGATCGGCGCCGGAAACTTCCGCGAGCAAGCCAAACGCGATCAGATGAACTACCGTGCCCGGCTCAACGCCCTATCGCTGGAGCGGGATAACCGCG
This sequence comes from Phaeobacter sp. SYSU ZJ3003, assembly GCF_041300735.1. Lineage (NCBI taxonomy): Bacteria > Pseudomonadati > Pseudomonadota > Alphaproteobacteria > Rhodobacterales > Roseobacteraceae > Phaeobacter > Phaeobacter sp. SYSU ZJ3003. Next base: position 44,960 of record NZ_PXNU01000035.1, read on the forward strand.
CCGAAGAGGCTCTGGCAGCGCAGCAGCGGTTCAACGCAGCTCTGGCGCAGATTTCCGACATGCAGTCCGAATTGCTTGCCTCGGAAACTCGGCGCCGGGAGCTTGAAACCGGCATCGAAGTCATTCAGGCCACGCTGCGCGACACCATGACCCAGCGGGACAAGGCGCGCGATGCCCTTGCCGAATTGCGCAAGGAAACCGAGGAAGACAGCCCGGTCCAGATGATGGCTGCTGTTGCCCCGGTGCAGATGGAGTTCCTCGCCGACGCGCTGGCAGAGACCGCCGCCGAGCGGGATCAGGTCATGGCAGACGCACAATCGGCGCTGGAGCAGCGGGATTCGCTTGAGATGGAAATCAAGCTGATGGACGAGCGCAACAACCAGATCTTCCGGCAGTTGGAAGAGGCGGTTACCGTTTCCGTAGCGCCGCTGGACAAGATGTTCCGCAGCGCCGGTATGCCGCCGGATCGGATCCTGGAGCAGGTGCGCCGCGGCTATAATGGACAGGGGGGTGGTCCCCTCACCCCTTTAGCCCTGTCGACCCGCGGTGAAGAACCCACCGCGGAAGAGCGTCGGGCCAACAGCATTCTCAATGAGTTGGACCAGCTGAACCTTTATCGCATGGCCGCGCAGCAGGCGCCTTTTGCCACGCCGGTGAACCTTGGCCTCGTGCGGCAAAGCTCGGGCTTTGGCTATCGCCGCGACCCTAAGACCGGAGGCCGCCGGCTCCACAAAGGATCGGATTTCGCCGGCCGCACCGGCACAGATATCTACGCCACTGCTGATGGCGTTGTGACCCATGCCGGCTGGCAATCCGGCTATGGCAGGCTGGTCACGATCCGCCATGCCTTTGGTATTGAGACGAAATATGCCCATAACTCAAAACTCCGCGTGAAGGTCGGTCAAAGGGTCTCGCGCGGGGATCACATTGCTGATATGGGTAACACCGGACGGTCCACCGGGACCCACCTTCATTACGAGGTTCGGGTCAACGGAAAACCCGTAAACCCTATGATCTACATCAAGGCTGCGAGAAATGTTTTCTAAGAGCAAAATCAATGAGCCCGGGCCGAAGCAGGCCGAAGCAACTCCGGCGGCTGCAACGCCGAGCGCCCCGCCCTCTGCGCCCGCGAGCGATTACAAGGCCACGCCGCCCAAGGCAAAACCGCCGGCATCCGTGCTCAGCTCCGATCTGCATATCACCGGGAACCTGAAAACCACCGGCGACATCCAGGTTGAAGGCACCGTCGAAGGCGACATTCGCGCGCATCTGCTGACCATCGGCGAAACCGCGACGATCAAGGGTGAAGTTACGGCTGATGACGTGGTGATCAATGGCCGTATCGTGGGTCGCGTGCGCGGCCTGAAGGTCCGCCTGACCTCCACCGCCCGTGTCGAAGGCGATATCATCCACAAGACCATCGCCATCGAGAGCGGCGCCCATTTCGAAGGCTCCGTGCAGCGTCAGGACGATCCGCTGAATCCCGGCGGCAAGAAAGCCGCTCCGGCTGCCGCCGCTCCGGCGCGCCCTGCTGCCGCACCGGCAGGCTCGGCCCCCAGCTCCGACAGCTAAAAGTCACAGGGACCTCTCGGTCGCTGAACTGAATAGAAGACCGTAAACGCCGCAGAGCCCTGCGGCGTTTCGCATTTCAGGGCAAGGTTCAGGTTGTGCTCCTTCCCCTTCCTTCCCAGTTAGCCAAAACGTAACCCACTGGGATACTGCTCCTTTACCTTCCATCATTCTACCGCCATGGTTGATCCTATTATCCGTTCCGAGGCCGCACCTTTCAAACGCAGCCTGGGGCGGGCCTGGTTCATAGGGAATTTTGAAATTGGCAAATGTACGCATCCAGGACTCCAACGGCACCTGGTCCATCAATGATTTGAACTCGGCGGATTTTGCGGATCCGGTTATTACCCAGCAATCCGCGACGTCGATCAGTATGAGCGGAACCAACGGGCTGTCGCTCCGGTTTAACGGCGATTTTTCAAACGCCTCCCCCTATGTGTGGGAACTCACAGATCTCTACCTCTACAGCTACGGCAACGAGGTCTTCTCCATGACCGGCTTCAGCGAGAGCTTTTACGATCTGGCTACGATGAGCGGCGCCGCGCTGGAACGCAGTATTCTGGCGGGAACCGATACCATCACCTCCAACAGCGCTGTCGGTAACCTGTGGTACACCTATGGCGGCGATGACACCATTGCACTTGGGAGCGGCGATGACACCATTGACGCCGGAACCGGGACCGACACGCTGGTTCTGAATACGCATTCAAGCCAGGCCACGCTACGGGGGCTGGACGATCTGTTCTCATCCTACTCTTCGGTTCAGGTCAGCAGCGCCATGGGAACCGACCGGATTAGCAATATCGAAATTCTGAAGTTCATAGACCGCAGCGTGGCACTGTCCCTTGGCAACGCTGGCAACGACCGGCTTCGCGGCGACGCACAGTCCGTGACCAATAGTGATGTCATGGCCGGCGGCTTTGGCAATGACACGCTTGATGGCGGCCTGCAGGACGACCTGCTCTACGGCAACGCAAACGATGACCATCTGAGCGGCGGCAGCGGGCGCGACACGCTGTTCGGTGGAACCGGTGATGACCATCTGACTGGGAATACCGGCTCCGACCGGCTGGTGGGCGCCGCAGGCGACGATGTGATCGAGGGCGGCAGCGGCCGGGATCGGGGCCTTGGCGGCGCGGGCGCGGATGAAATCACTGGCGGCAATCACCGCGACATACTGAACGGCGGTGGCGGCAATGACACCCTAACCGGCGGCGCAGGCGGTGATCGCCTGATTGGTGGCAATGGCCGGGACCGGTTGATCGGTCACAAGGGCGACGACAAACTGACTGGCGGTGGCCGGGCCGATATCTTTGTCTTCAAAAAGGGCCACGGCGACGACACCATTTCGGACTTCACTGTCGGTACCGACAGGATCGAAATCGGTCGCGGAGCTTCCCGTTTTGGACAACTGGACATCGAGCAACGGCAAGACGATGTGCTGGTCTCCTTCGCCAATGTCACCATCCTGATCGAGGACGCGGAGGTGCAGGACATCGCACAGGCGGACAATTTCCTGTTCTAAGGCATTTGCAGGCCAACCCGACGCACGAGAACAGCAAAGCCCGCGCGGATTGGCGCGGGCTTTGACGTATTTGAAAGATCGGCAGGGCCGCAGCCCCGGTTGGCTTACTCGGTCACGGTGACCTTGGTCATGACATCGGGCTGGCCCTTGACCGAACCGCTCTGTCCCGAGCCGCGCTTGATCGCGTCGACCACATCCATGCCTTCGGTGACCTTGCCAACGACGGTATACTGGCCGTTGAGGAAATGCCCCGGCGCGAACATGATGAAGAACTGCGAATTGGCGCTGTTCGGGTTCTGCGAACGGGCCATGCCGACGACACCGCGGTCATAGGCAATGTCCGAGAACTCCGCCGGAAGGTCCGGACGTTCGGAGCCGCCCATACCGGCGCGGCGCATGTCCTCGCCAAGCTTGCCGAACTGGACGTCACCGGTTTGCGCCATGAAGCCTTCGATCACGCGGTGAAACACCACGCCATCGTATTTGCCCTCGGCGGCCAGCGCGGTGATCTGCTCCACGTGCTTCGGCGCAACATCCTCGAAGAGGTCGATCTTGACGGTACCGTTGGCGCCCTCGCCTTCGATCTGGATTTCAAGGCCAGAGGCAAAGGCAGAGCCCGCGATCAGGGAAAATGCAGCAGCCAGCTTAAGCATCTGCGGCCACCTTGACGCTGATCATACGGTCAGGGCTCGCAGGCGGCTCACCACGGGTGATCGCATCAACGTGCTCCATGCCTTCGATGACCCGGCCATAAACGGTGTACTGGCCGTTCAGGAAGTGGTTGTCCTTGAAGTTGATGAAAAACTGCGAGTTTGCCGAATCCGGGTTGGCAGAGCGCGCAGCGCCCAGGGTGCCACGGTCATGCGGCAGTTTGGAAAATTCCGCCGGAACGTTCGGCAGATCAGAGCCGCCAGTGCCCGCCATACGCAGGTTGAAACCGTCTTCCATGTCGCCGTGCTGGACGTCGCCGGTCTGCGCCATGAAACCGTCGATGACGCGGTGGAAGGCCACGTTGTCATATTCACCGGCGCGGGCCAGTTCCTTCATCCGTTCGCTGTGTTTGGGCGCCACATCGGGCAGCAGCTCGATCACCACATTGCCGTCTTTCAGCTCGACGATGATGGTGTTTTCCGGGTCCTTGATCTCGGCCATCTGGCTCTCCTGTCGTGTTTGCTTTGCCAGATACCTAAGGGCAGCGGTCGCAATTGCCAAGGGAGCATTGACTGGGCGCACAAAAGCCCCGAAACAGCACCAAACACATTCGCCAATGACCGGAAGGAGCCTGAGGATGGGCTGGAATACCCTTGATGACATGGATCTCAGCGGCAAACGCGTTCTGGTGCGCGTGGATATCAACGTGCCGATCGTGGATGGCGTGGTGACCGACTCCACCCGGATCCGCCGCATCGCCCCCACCGTGCACGATATTCTGGCGGCCGGTGGCAAACCGATCCTGCTGGCGCATTTCGGCCGCCCGGGCGGGGAGCGCCGCGAGAACCTGTCGCTGAACCAGCTGATCCCGACGCTGGAGCGTGCCTTTGAAACCAAGGTGCTGTTTGCCGCCGATTGCGTTGGCCCCGGTGCCGAGGCTGCCGCCGCCGCCCTGCAACCGGGCGAAGTGCTGCTGCTGGAAAACACCCGGTTCCACGCCGAGGAAACCAAGAACGACCCCGATCTGGCCGCAGGCATGGCACGGCTGGGCGATGTCTACTGCAACGACGCCTTCTCCGCCGCACACCGCGCGCACAGCTCGACCGAGGGCATTGCCCGCCTCCTGCCCGCCTGCGCGGGCCGATTGATGCAGGCAGAGCTGTCTGCCCTGGAAAGCGCCCTTGGCGCGCCGAAACGTCCGGTGACCGCCGTTGTCGGCGGCGCCAAGGTATCAACCAAGCTGGAATTGCTCGGCAACCTGATCAAGAAGGTCGATTACCTGATTATCGGCGGCGGCATGGCCAATACATTCCTGGTCGCCAAGGGCATCGATGTCGGCAAATCCCTGGCCGAACGGATCATGAAAGACACCGCAGCCGAAATCCTGGCCGAGGCTGAAAGCGCAGGCTGCAAGATCATCCTGCCGAGCGACGTTGTGGTGGCCGAGGCCTTTGCCTCCCATGCGCCGCATCAAGTGCTGCCCGCCGACCAATGCCCCGCAGAGGGTATGATCCTGGATGCCGGTCCTGACAGCATCGCCACGATCAACGAGATCTTCGAGCAGAGCCAGACCCTGATCTGGAACGGACCGCTGGGCGCCTTTGAACTGGAGCCCTTTGACGCGGCGACCAATGCGGCCGCGCTGAAGGCGGCGGCCCTGACCCGCGCTGGAAAACTGATCTCGGTTGCTGGTGGCGGCGATACCGTTGCGGCACTCAACGCCTCGGGTGCAGCGCGGGATTTCACCTATATCTCCACCGCAGGAGGCGCCTTCCTTGAATGGATGGAAGGCAAGACCCTGCCCGGCGTCGCCGCGCTCGATCAGGAGTGAAATCATACGTCCCGGCAGGGACTTCTGAACACCTGAAAACAACAAGGCCGGGCGCATCATCGCCCGGCCTTTTTCGTGCTCTTCCAATTGATTACTCACATTAATTTGTGTTTTCTTGAGCGCCCTTTCGGACCCCCGTTAAGACTTCATAGACCCCTGCCTTCCTAGGGCTGGCCGCGCGTATTAACGCCACGGAACACACCCTCAGGAGCACCACTCAGCCATGAGCCGTTTTTCACTCCGCAGCCAAGTGCTGCTATTCGCAACCGCCTTTATAGTGATGCTGCTTGCCAGCACCACTGTCGCCTGGCTCACCAGCCTCAAACTCACCGGGGCCATCTCTCAGGCCAGCTACGTCAACGCTCAGGTCAAAAGCCTTGATGACATGAAAGAAGATATCGAGCAGGGGATCGGAGACCTTCTTGCCTATGCTTTGGGTCGCGGCGCCAGTATCGGCGACCTGCGCGGAAATATCGAAGAGGTCGAGACCGAAGTCGCAATGGCGAAGGCCCGGTTTCTCGACATTCCTCTGACCATCGCCCGTCAGCCGGAGGTCTATGAGACCATCATGACGCTGCCCGGCATATTGACCACACTGCACGGCCAGGTACAGCAGCTGGAAGCGGCGAGCCTTGAGATGCGCCAGCGCATGGCCTTTGCTACAGTCCTGCCAACCGTTCAGAAACTCCGCGACACGGTGAACGACATGCAGGACATGCTGAGCGCCACCCACGACGAGGTCAGCACCCGCATCGACGACCTTGCGGCCTTTGCCGAGCTGCCGCAGCTGATCGTCGGCCTGGTGGCCGTTCTGATCTCCACCGGCATCGCCTTTGCCTTTGGCCGCCAGCTCAGCGGGCCAGTTACCGGCGCCGCCCAGGCGGTTCAGCAGATTATGGACAAAGACTATGACCAGGAGATCCAGGGCCTCACCCGAAAGGACGAAGTCGGCAGCATCGCCCGCAACCTGCAAGAGCTGAAGGAAATCCTGCGCACGGCAGAGGAAACCGACGCAAGAAACCGCGCCGAAAACGACCGTCGCGTGGCCTTGTTCCAGACCATGGGCGCTGCCATGAGCGGCCTGACGCGCGGAGATCTGGGACAACAGATTGAGGCCGAAGACTGGGCCGACCTGGGCGACACCTACGTCACCCTATGCGAGGATTTCAACGCGCTCTCAAGCAGCCTGTCCGGACTGGTGGAAGAACTCAAACAAAGCTCCGCCGCAGTCGAGCGCAACGCCCGCGAAATGGAGCAGATGTCAGACCAGATGTCGCAGCGCGCCGAAACCCAGGCCGCGACGCTGGAACAATCCGCTGCGGCGCTGGAAGAAATGTCAGCCAGCGTCCAATCCAGCGCAGCCCAGGCGCAGGATGCCGACCGCGAGGTCAAGGAAGGCCGCCAGCACGCGGAACAGGGTGGCAAGGTCATGGATCGCGCCCGCGAAGCGATGAGCGCCATCGCGCAGTCGTCCGAGCAGATCAGCCAGATCATCACCGCTATCGACGACATCGCGTTCCAGACCAGCCTGCTGGCCCTCAACGCCGGGGTCGAAGCAGCCCGCGCAGGCGAGGCAGGCCGTGGCTTTGCCGTCGTTGCCTCCGAAGTCCGCAGCCTTGCCTTGAAGTCCGCGCAATCGGCGAACGAAATCAAGGAGCTGGTCACGGAAGCCGCGCAACAGGTGAGCGCAGGTGAGCGTCTGGTGCAGGACACTGGCGACACCCTCAGCCTGATTGCCAGCAGCGTTACCCGGGTGTCCGGCATGGTCTCGTCGATCGCCAATTCCTCCAGCGAGCAGGCCCAGGGCATCAAGGAGATCAATTCCGGCGTTGCCCAATTGGACCGGGTCACTCAGGACAATGCGGCGATGGTACAGGAAAGCTATGGCGCCAGCCGCCAGATGCGCGCCGAGGCAAGCCGCCTGAGCGAGCTGCTGCTCAGCTTTACCGGGCAGGCGCAGGAGGGAACAGCCGTGGCTGGTGCGCTTGATGAGGCGGGAGAATTCGCTGAAGCCGCTTGGCTTGATGAGGCCGATGACGACGAGCTGCTTTCCGCCGCCTGAACGCAGAAACACCTGATTGCGGCCGGTCCCGCACCGCGCTGCGTCAGTCAAATCAAAGAGTCGATACAAACCGGCCGGGACAACAGTCCCGGCCGGTTCTTCATTGCGCAGCGCCGCCCGCAGTCTGTCGACGGGTCTCTCACTGGAACACGGCCTGTCCTGCGCTGCGGCCAGAGTCACAGCACTCCCCACAAGCCCTGGCTGCCGTTGCGATCATGACACAGGCGCGGACTGCGAAACAGAAACTGCCCGCGTTAATCATTTTTGGGATTCACAGAGTGATTCGGTTGTGGCATACAGGACGCAGACATCGAAACAATCGGTGCAAAAACAATACTTTGAGCAGTATCATACAGGCAAACTCAACGTGACCCGAAGCAATAAGCCGTCTCTCGGCGCATTCGCCTTCTTCTCCATCGCATTCGCGCTGAGCGCGTATTTTACCTTTGCGGCGGTGCAGGGCGATTTCGGGTTGTTCAGAAGGGTCGAGATCCAGGCAGAAGCCGAAGAGCTTCGTCAGGATCTCGATCTCCTTCAGGCTGACATCGATCGGATGGAAAATCGCACCCGGCGCCTGTCTGATGATTACCTTGATCTGGATCTTCTCGATCAGCAGGCCCGTTCCGTTCTGGGCATGCTGCGCGCCGACGAAATCGTCATTCGCTGATCCAGCACCTGCCTCACAAGGCTTACCCTCCCTTTACCAGTGCATGAAACCGGTTGTTGCTGCAGGCTCTTTGCCGTGCAACCATGGCGTCACGAAGATATGACCGCCCGGAATATGGGATTTTTATGCATTGTTGTGACCCCGCGTCATAAAAGCACTCGCCAGTCACAGCAAAATCGAATATGGATTAGTTTAACACTAAACTATCTGGCTTTGAGGGGAGTCCGCCATCATGGCTGCTAGGAAAAGCACCAAGAAACCAAATGTTTCCGCCGAAGACCTGACCCGCCACTATCGCGAAATGCTTCTGATCCGCCGATTCGAGGAAAAGGCCGGTCAGCTTTATGGCATGGGTCTGATCGGGGGCTTCTGTCACCTCTACATCGGCCAGGAAGCCGTCGTGGTCGGTCTGGAGGCCGCCGCGGAGGAAGGCGACAAGCGCATCACATCCTACCGCGACCACGGCCATATGTTGGCCTGTGGCATGGACCCGGATGGCGTCATGGCCGAGCTGACTGGTCGCGAGGGCGGCTACTCCAAGGGCAAAGGCGGCTCCATGCACATGTTCTCGAAAGAGAAGCATTTCTATGGTGGCCACGGTATCGTCGGCGCGCAGGTACCTCTGGGTGCCGGGCTTGCCTTTGCCGATAAATACAAGGGCAACGGCCGCGTAACCTTTGCCTATTTCGGCGATGGCGCCGCCAACCAGGGCCAGATCTACGAGACCTTCAACATGGCCGCGCTGTGGCAGCTGCCGGTGGTCTTTGTTATCGAGAACAACCAATACGCCATGGGCACCGCCCAGGCCCGGTCGACCTCCACGCCCGAGTTGTTCACCCGCGGCGAGGCCTTTGGCATTCCCGGCGAAGCGGTGGATGGCATGAACGTGCTGACCGTCAAGGACGCAGGCGAACGCGCCGTGGCCCACTGCCGCGCGGGCAAAGGTCCCTATATCCTTGAGGTGAAGACCTATCGTTATCGCGGCCACTCGATGTCGGACCCGGCCAAGTACCGGACCCGCGAAGAAGTCCAAAAGATGCGCAGCGAACGCGACCCGATCGAACAGGTCCGCGAAATGCTGCTGACCGGCAAGCACGCCAGCGAAGACGATCTCAAGGCGATCGACAAAGAGATCAAGGACATCGTCAACAAGTCTGCCGATTTCTCCAAGGAAAGCCCTGAGCCCGCCCTGGATGAGCTGTGGACCGATATCTACGCCGACGAAATTCCGCAGAAGAGCGCCTGAGGGAGAGATCAAGACTATGGCAACTGAAATTCTGATGCCCGCCCTGTCGCCGACCATGGAGGAAGGCACGCTGGCCAAATGGCTGGTCAAGGAAGGCGATACCGTGAATTCCGGCGATATCCTCGCCGAGATTGAAACCGACAAGGCGACGATGGAGTTCGAAGCCGTCGACGAAGGCGTGATCGGCAAGATTCTGATCGCCGAAGGCAGCGAAGGTGTGAAGGTGAATACCGCCATCGCCGTGCTGCTCGCCGAGGGCGAAAGCGCCGATGACATCGCCGACGCGGCGCCTGCCGCCAAGGTAGAAGCGCCGACCGCAGAGGCACCTGCGGCGCCCGCTCCGGCCGCCGCTGCTGCCGCGCCCCAAGAGGCCCCGCAGGTGGACGAAACACCGGATTGGCCCCAGGGCACCGCGCTCAAGCAGCAGACCGTGCGCGAGGCGCTGCGCGATGCCATGGCCGAGGAAATGCGCGGTAGCGAAGACGTCTACCTGATGGGCGAGGAAGTCGCCGAATATCAGGGCGCTTACAAGATCTCGCAGGGCCTTCTGGATGAATTCGGCGCCAAGCGCGTCATCGACACGCCGATCACCGAACACGGCTTTGCCGGGATCGCCGTGGGGTCGGCCTTTGGCGGGCTGAAGCCGATCGTCGAATTCATGACCTTCAACTTTGCCATGCAGGCGATCGACCAGATCATCAACTCGGCCGCCAAGACGCTCTATATGTCCGGCGGACAGATGGGCTGCCCTATCGTGTTCCGCGGCCCCAACGGCGCCGCCGCCCGCGTGGGCGCCCAGCACAGCCAGGACTATGCCGCCTGGTACATGCAGATCCCGGGCCTGAAGGTCGCCATGCCCTATTCCGCCTCTGATGCGAAGGGCCTACTGAAATCCGCGATCCGTGATCCCAACCCGGTGATCTTCCTGGAGAATGAGATCCTCTATGGCCGCTCCTTCGATGTGCCTGACATGGATGACTACACCGTTCCCTTTGGCAAGGCGCGCATCTGGCGGACCGGCGACGATGTCACCATCGTCTCCTTCGGAATCGGCATGCAATACGCGCTCGAAGCGGCGGACAAGCTGGCCGAAGAGGGCATCAATGCCGAGGTGATCGACCTGCGCACCCTGCGTCCGATGGACCTGCCCACGGTGATCAAATCGGTGATGAAGACCAACCGCCTTGTCACCGTCGAAGAAGGCTGGCCGCAGGGTTCCGTCGGCAGCTACATCGCCTCCGAAGTGATGCAGCAGGCGTTTGATTACCTTGATGCGCCCATCGTCACCTGCACCGGCAAGGACGTGCCGATGCCCTATGCCGCAAACCTCGAAAAACACGCGCTGGTTACCACGGATGAGGTAATCGCCGCCGTGAAACAAGTGACCTACCGGTAAGGAGAGACAGCGATGCCCACAGAAATCCTGATGCCCGCCCTCTCTCCCACCATGGAGGAAGGCACGCTGGCGAAATGGCTGGTCAAGGAAGGCGACACCGTCGCCTCTGGCGATCTTCTGGCCGAGATTGAAACCGACAAGGCCACGATGGAATTCGAAGCCGTCGACGAAGGCGTCATCGGCAAAATCCTGGTGCCTGAAGGCAGCGAAGGGGTGAAGGTCAATACCGCCATCGCCGTTCTGCTCGCCGATGGTGAAAGCGCTGATGACGTGGACGCAGCGCCTGCCGCGAAGCCGGAAGTTTCCGCGCCAGAAACCGGCGTTGGAAACGATAATGGCGGCCCCAAGGAAGTCCCGCCCCCCAAGACGGCGCCCTCTTCCCCTGCCCCGGCTGCGCCTGCCGCCGCCGACGGCAGCCGCATCTTTGCTTCGCCTCTGGCGCGGCGCATTGCGGCAGACAAAGGGCTGGATCTGGCTGCGATCAGCGGCTCCGGCCCGCGCGGTCGCATCGTCAAAGCCGACGTCGAAGGCGCTACAGCAGCACCAAAGGCCGAGGCCCAGCCTGCCGCTGCCCCGGCAACCGCCGCTCCGGCTGCTGCTGCCGCGCCTGATGGTCCTTCTGCGGATGGCGTGGCCAAAATGTACGAAGGTCGCGATTACGAAGAGGTCAAGCTCGACGGTATGCGCAAGACCATCGCCGCGCGCCTGAGCGAAGCAAAACAAACCATCCCGCATTTCTACCTGCGCCGGGATATCCAGCTGGATGCGTTGCTGAAATTCCGCGGTGAGCTGAACAAACAGTTGGAAGGACGCGGCGTGAAGCTGTCGGTCAACGACTTCATCATCAAGGCCGTGGCTCTTGCGCTGCAATCTGTGCCCGAAGCGAATGCCGTCTGGGCCGGTGACCGCGTACTGCAGATGAAAGCCTCGGACGTGGCGGTTGCCGTCGCCATCGAAGGCGGTCTGTTCACGCCCGTGCTGCAAGACGCCGACATGAAGTCACTCTCCAGCCTGTCGACCGAGATGAAGGACCTGGCCACCCGCGCCCGCGACCGAAAACTGGCGCCGCATGAATACCAGGGCGGCTCCTTTGCGATCTCCAACCTCGGCATGTTCGGCATCGACAATTTCGACGCCATCGTGAACCCGCCCCATGCAGGCATCCTCGCGGTTGGCTCTGGCGTGAAAAAACCGGTTGTCGGTGCCGATGGCGAGCTGAAGGTCGCCACGGTGATGAGCGTCACCATGTCCGTCGATCACCGCGTTATCGATGGCGCGCTTGGGGCGAACCTCCTGGCCGCCATCGTCGAGAACCTGGAAAACCCGATGGTCATGCTGGCCTGATCCCGGGTGCTATTCCTATCACACCAAACAGGGGCCGGGCTGAAACGTCCGGCCCTTTTGCATCCTGCAGCCCGGTGCTGGCGCCCAAAACAGCCTAGGCGAGCTTGTCGACCAGAATGGCATTCAGCGTTGATCCGGTTCGACGCAGGATCGCAAGCCTTTGAAACTCATCCGAATTCCAGAACCGTTGCGCATGGGCACGGTCGGGAAACTCAAGGATGAAAGCCGCATCGGGCAGCGGGTCGCTGCCTTCCATCATCTCCGGCTCGCCGCCCCGGACCAGAAACTCGCCGCTATGCGCCTCAACCACTTTGGGGATTTTGGCAAAATACTCCTCCATCCAGTCGCGGCTGTGGATTTGCATCTGCCCGATAATAAACGCTGTCATGCTGTAACCTCCCAGACCAGCAACACTGGGCGAAAAGGCTAATGGCAAATCACCTCTGCACCAAACCTTCCCGGCAAGCAGGCGGAGGAAATACCCTGCCGAAACACCGGGCCTTGCAGACCATAAAAACAAAAACGGGGCGGCTTCCATTTGGAAGGCGCCCCGCTCCGTGCCCCTTACGGAGCCTGAATTACTCGCCGCTGGCCAGAACCTGGTTCATGCTGACCGAAGGCTGATCGCAACCAGCCTCACCAACGATCTTGGCCGGGACGCCTGCCACCGTCTTGCACGGGGGGACATCGTTCAGAACGACAGAACCGGCAGCAATGCGGCTGCAGTGGCCGATGCGGATATTGCCGAGCACCTTGGCTCCGGCACCGATCAGCACGCCATCCTCGATCTTGGGGTGACGGTCCTCTTCTTCCTTGCCGGTGCCGCCCAGTGTCACAGAATGCAGCATCGACACGTTGTCGCCAACCACGGCGGTTTCACCGATCACGATGGAGTGGGCGTGGTCGATCATGATGCCCTGGCCGATCTTTGCAGCCGGGTGAATGTCGACGCCGAAGATCTCCGAAATCCGCATCTGGAAGAAATAGGCCAGATCGTAATCGCCCTGTTTCCACAACCAGTGCCCAACCCGATAGGCCTGAACGGCTTGGTAGCCCTTGAAGTACAGGATCGGCTGCAAAAGCCGGTGGCAGGCCGGATCGCGTTCATAGACCGCCATCAGATCGGCCCGCGCCGCTGCAATCAGCGACGGGTCGGAGGCATAGGCTGCATCGACGATCTCGCGCAGAATCACCATCGACATCTCGTTCGAGCACAGCTTGGCCGCCACGCGATAAGACAGCGCCTTTTCGATGGTTGGATGGTGCAGGATGCAGGCGTGAATCAGACCGCCCATCAGGGGCTGTTTATCAACGGCCTCCTGCGCTTCGGTTGCGATGCGGTCCCAGACAGGGTCCAGCGGAGTAACGGCTTTGCGTGTCTTGATCATGGTGAGGCATCCTTTTCTCACATCAGACTACGTATCTAACGCAAGTTTGGCCAAACGCAAATTTGTGAAGAGAAGTATTTTCATCATGAATGGATCGCGGGGCAGACGTCCCATGCGTGGCGCACAGGCTTACCCTATTCGCCCATGCACGGCGCGCAGGACCCGGATCGTGCAAGCAAGGTATTCGGCATCATCGAGCGGTGGCTCATCCGCCAGCGGAAACAGCCGTGCTGCCGCGCTGAGCGTGCCATCGCCCCACCTGGGGTGCAGCCCCATGCCCTGCTCCATATGGGCACAGGCCCGCGCGGCCCCCGCAAACAGGCAGGCACAAAGGCGGGTGCGCTTTGCCTCGGGGACATGCAACAGCGCGCGGGCGGCGGAGGAGATATCACCCGGCAAGACGGGCCGCCTCATATCAGCGCCGCCCCGGCCGCAAGCCCGGCGCCGAACCGGTCAGAAACCTGCGCCACCTCAATCCGGTCCCCGGGCAATGCCCCATCCGCCACCTGCATCACCGCCGAGTAACTCCAGCCCGGCGCAGATAGGGTCTCTTCCCGCAGAACCACGGGTCCGCGCAGGACGCGCAGCAGATATTCCTCACGCGCCTCTCCCAGCGGTACCTCCTGCAGATCCCAGCTGTCACCCTCGATCCGAGTGCGGCGGATCCAGCTGACCTGTATCGCCCCGCCCAGCGCGCCCTCTAGGCGCAGATGCACTGGCGCATAGGGGCGCAGGCCGTTGCCGTCAATGGCCTCGATCCGGTGCACATAGCTTGGGTCGTCATAGCCTCGGCGCGCGGGTCCGATCCGGTAGTGACGCGCCCTTCGCCGCTGCGCCAGCGGCAGGTCGAGCTGGCGCAGGGTATCATCCAGCAGCACCACGAATGAACCTTCAGGCCAGATATCAGGCATCAGCCCATCGCTGCCCAGCTGGCCGCGCAAACGCCCGCGCAGTAGATAGGTCTCGGGGGCCACCAGTTCGGCACTGCGGAACTGGAAAATCTCCCAATTGCCATTGCTGCCATCGCCGATTGCAGCCGCATTGGCCCCGTTCAGCACCGCCAGCATATCGCGGCTTTGCAACTGCCCGAAGATCAGCTTGACCTGCAGGTCGGCGCCCAGGTCCCAGCGCCCGACCGGCCCGCGCAGCAAGGGCGTCTGGGTGATCCCGACGACCGACCGGGCTGCGATCACCTCTTCCAGTGTGTAGCCCTCGTCGGCCTGGGCGCCATAGACCGCGACACTGCCTGGCCAGGGCTGGGCGGTAATGGCCAGATGCGGCGCATGCGGGGTTTCCTCGCCCGTCAGCAAGGGCAGGTCCATGAACAGCGGCAGCACCGGCACGGGCGCTGCGAATTCATTGATGCCGGGCAGCTCCTCGGTGCTGGGGGATGGGATATAGACACCGGGATCGATCCGCACCGCCTCTACCAGCTGCGCTTCGGCCATGTCGATACGATCCACCCGGTAAAGGGCGGGCGCGGCCTCGGCGCTCTCACTGCCCTGCCCCGAGGTCTCCCCCTCAGTGCCGGAGTCAGCAAACGGCAGGGCAACCACATCCCCCACCGCAATATCCAGCCGCGATGGAGGTAGCACAAAGCGCGCGCTGTCGCGGGCGATGCGGGCCTCGATCAACCAGCGCTCGGCGATCTGGCGCGCTTCGGCGCGGGTGAGCACCATCGGCAGGTCGTGCTGGCCTACCGCATGGGTCACCTGATCGGGCAGAACCGCCTCTTGTGCGGCGAGATCGTAATTGGCGCCCCATTCGGCATAGCGCAACCGTACCCTGCCCGTCAGCTCGGCCTCGGCGGCGCGCTGATGGGCGATGTCTCCTTCCACCTCGGAGCTGTCGACCAAATGCTGCGGCTCCAGCAGACACGCATCGGTGCCCGTGCGTGGCAGGAAGCGCAGGAGCCCATCCTGTTCGATCACATCAAAGCCATGGCGCAGCATCAGTGGTTGCAGCGCGGCGCGGGCAGTCTCTGTTCCCTCAAGGCTATAGCCATGCACGATCCCGTAAAGCGAGCTGACATCAGTCTCGCTCACTCCGGAGCGGTCGCAGATCTCACTCACCACCGACGACAGCGTGCGCTGGCCGACACGCCCGTTCAACCAGTGCCCCCTTAGGTAATTCTCCCCATCACTCCAGACGTCGCTCGCGGCGGGAAAGGCCGGAAAGGGCCGCGCGTCCCAGGCCCAGACATAGGCGTTATCCATATCCAGCATCGGCGCGTCATATTCTGCCGAGATGGGGTTGTTGGCCGGATCACTCCAATACCCCAGCAATGCGCGCAGGTATTGCAGCTGCATCAGGTCGTCCCGTTGGCCATTGGAATACTTCGGCAGTCTCGATTCCGAGCTTTTGGGATCAAGGAACTTGTTCGGCTGATTGGTGCCCCTATCAATGGCGGCGCAGCCAAGTTCCGTGAACCAGATCGGTTTGCTTTGCGGCTCCCACGCCGTGGGCAGCGGCTGACGCACGCCGCCGATCCGTTCGTGATGGGGATGGCCCCACCAGTTGCGCAGATCCTTGTAGCGCCAGATCCAGGGTTCCTGATGGGCGCCATCGGTGATTGGGGTGCGGATCTGGGCGCCTTCGGCCTCGGGCGAGTGGTAATACCAATCGTAGCCTTCGCCCCCCTCGATATTGCCACGTAGGTAATCCAGATCATAGATCGCAGGCACTCCGGCTTGGGCGTCCAGATGGTCCGTTCCCTGTCGCCAATCGGACAGCGGCATGTAATTGTCGATCCCGATGAAATCCACCTCCGCATCGGCCCAAAGGGGATCCAGGTGGAAATAGCGGTCACCTTCCGGGCTTTGGTAGCCCCAGTATTCCGACCAATCGGCCGCATAGCCGATCTTGACCTCCGCCCCCAGGATCTGGCGTACCTCGGCGGCCAGCGCCCGCAGGGCCGCCACAGCTGGGAAACCGCTGGCGCCCCGGATCTGGGTCAGCCCCCGCATTTCCGAACTGATGCAAAAGGCCGCCACCCCGCCCGCCGCGGCGCAAAGCGCGGCATTGTGCAGAATGAAGCGTCTCAGCCCCCAGTCTTCGGGTCCACTATAGGTGACCGTGCCATCGCCGATGGTGAAATCACTGGCCGAGGCCTGCCCCATGAAGGCGGCGACTTCGGCAGCGGCAGCGGCGCTTTGATCCGGGCTACCTGCGCGCCCCGGCGCCACCGACAGTGTGATGCGGCCCCGCCAGGGCAGATGCGGCTGGTCCGGATTATCGCTCCATGGATCCGGCAGACCGTTGCCTTGGGCCTGATCCATCAGGATGAAGGGATAGAACATCACCCGCTGCCCGGCGGCATTCAGCGCCTTGATTGCCTCCACCACCGCCGCATCGGCCGGGGTGCCGCCATAAAGGGGGTTACGCTCTTCGTCCTTCAGCACCTCCGCGGCGCTGCTGCGATCCGCTCCTGAGACCTGCCAGGGCATTCCGACGCCCTCGGCCAATTTCTGCTCCACCTTGGGTTTGATCTGGCACTCCCCGCAGCGCAGGTCATCACCAAACCAGGACACGATCAGCGAGGTCGCCTTGCAGGTTGGCAACTCCTCCTCCAGCGCTGCAAGCGAGGTCAGAAGGTCTGTTTGCCCCGAGGGCGAGTGGATATTGGCGGCGCGCATATCACCGGGCCCACCGGAGTAGTTCACCGCGCTGCTGGCCAGCGCATATTCGCCTGTCCCCGGCATCAGCGCCACGCCCCGCACCAACTGCGCCGGATCAAGGTCGAACTCGGCACCGCCAGGCTGCGCGCCACGTATCACCTCAAACGAGAACTGCGGCACCCGGTTGCCAAAGCCATCCAGCGCGATGTTCTCCATCACCACATAGGCGGTACCGCGATAGGCAGGCACCCTGCCTGCGCCCTCGATGGCCTCCATCACCGGATCGGGCGCTTGATCCGGGGTGCCGCGATAGACCGTCATGTTGAGATCCAGCGGCGAGACTTCCTCCCCATCGGCCCAGACCCGCGGCACCGAGGCGATCTCCCCTTCGCAAAGGGCAATCGCCAGCGAGACCGAATAGCTGTAGCGCGTGACGCTGGGCTGCCTTGGCCCGCCCTTGCCGCCACCCGTGGTGGTGGTACTTTCCTGAAAGTCAGAAGCCCAGATCACCTGCCCGCCAATACGGGTGCGGCCCAGAACCTGCGCGATGGGTTGGCCTTCGCTGGCCTGGGTCAGGCGGAACTGGCTGACCTTGCCGGTTTCCACCGGGTCCGACCCGGCGCCAAGCAACCGTTCGTCAATGGCCCGCCCCAGCGTTGCGCCCACCGCCCGGCCAATCGCCACCGAGGACAGCCCCGCGACCGTGCCACCCACGGCCCCGCCGATTGCGGCGCCCGCCGCAGAAAGAAGAATGGTCGCCATCAACTCACCTCATCGGGAAATGCAAAACGCGCCACGATGCGGCGCTGCCAGGGGCCGGTCAGCGCGCTCTCAACGACGCCGCGCGCGCTATAGGCATGAATGAAACGGGGCTGCCCCTGTGGCACCTCTGGCGCGCCCGTTGCGGATTGAATGCCAAGGTGTTTGGCCACGGCCCCGGCGCGCATGCGAAACAACAAGACATCGCCGACCTCGCAGGCGGAGAGCGGTTTTGCCCGCAGATAACGCAGGGCCGCCTGCCAGAGGCGTTCCTCGGCCTGCGGTTCGGACCAGTCCATCGTATAAGGCGGCAGCGGCGCCGGTTCCTGCCCGCAGCGTGCCCGCCAGATCCCCCGGATCAACCCCAGGCAATCGCAGCCCGCACCCCGGCAACTGGCCTGATGCACATAGGGCGTGCCAATCCAGTCCCGAGCAGCCTTGGCAATATCCGCGCCTGTCACCCTTCCGCCCGTCATCGGCGGCTGCCGCCGGTATTGGCGCCGGTGGAGCGCGGCACCGACATCACCCAGTCCTCTCCGGGGATATCTGGAAAGCCCTGAAAGTTGATGAGGTTGTTGAATTTGAAGCGGCAGGTCTCCATCCGCTTGTCACAGCCCGCATCAAGCCGCAGTAGATCACCAGGCGCCACCGGCGCGCGCAGCGGCTCCCACAGTTCGATCAGGCGGCCCGTGGCATCGCTGCGGTCCTGTTTGATCGCACTCCAAAGCCCCTCAGCCGTGCCCGTCAGCACCGTCAGGCGCCCACGGGTAAACCAATCGGGTTCAAAGCCTGCCAGATCCTTCCAATAGAACAGGCGGCCTTCCTCGTTGCACTCGACCAAGCGGGTCTCGCTATAGCCGGGCAAGTCCAGATCGAAGCGGCAGGTGTCATCGCCCAGAACCGCGCTGCAAGGTTTCTGATAGACCCGGCCCAGCGGGCGGTTCAGTGCCTCGCTCAGCCCGCGTAGCTCGGCCTCAAAGGCACTGCCCGCGCGGCGCAGCTCTCCGATCGATCCGCGAAACTGCAGCCAGCGCAGCGACAGGTCCTGCCAGTTCACCAGCCAGCAGCGCATATCCGCCGCATCAAACCGTCCCGCCTCGATATCCTCGGCCCGCAGCGTGGTATCGGACAGCGCCCCCAGCGCCTCGGTATTGTCCACCGACAGGCCCGTCGCCTGTTGCAACGCTCGTGCGGTCAGCCCGCTGCCCGCCTTGAACGTCATCCCATCAAATGCCAGATCACAGTCGTGGTCGGTAAAGCCAAAGAATTCGCCATCCCGGCAGGTCAGTCCCCAGGCCCGGCACAGTGTTGTCACCCCAGTGGCGAGGTGCTCCAGAAAAGGTTGCGACGGCCCGGCCATCAGATCCGCACCTCCACAATCGGCACATCCGGCACATCGCCCGCCTGAAAGGAGGCGACGCTGGTCAGGATCTGATCGGTGTCAAACCGCACCGGCACATCGAATTCAAAGCCCGCGACGACCTCCAGCCCGGCCTCGGGCGGATAGGCCAGCGTGATTTCACCCGTCGCGGTGTCGAGTTCGTAATCGACGCTCTCGCGCAATTCCTCCTGCTTCAGGCCCACGCGCACCGTTCCCGCCACCGGTTTGGCAATCGGGCGATGGTAGAGCGAGGTGCCGGAGCGATAGGACTTCACCAGTTGGAAGCGCGTAGTCTGCCCATCGCCGGTGCCGATCACCTCGTCCCGGAAATCGACCTCTGCGCTGGCGCGGGCCGATTTGTAATCCGACCAGTCCTTCCAGCGAAAGCCGTACATCTGCCCCTGACGGGCCTCGAAAAAGGCAATCAGAACCTCGATGTCCTCAAGCGAGCGCAGACCAAGCCCGGCATCATAGCGGCGCCGCGAATGCGCCCAGGGGGTGTTGCGCTCCTCATGGCCATTGGCGAGCGAGACGATATCAGTGCGCCGCTGCGGACCGCCGACCGAGCCGAAGCTGAGCGAGGCGGGAAATCGGACATCGTGGAAATTCATCGGAATACCCCCTTTTGGGATCTGTCGTTGGGTAGATCAGGCGGCGCGCAGATCAGCGATTGCGGTTGCCACGCGACAGGGCGCGGGACAGGCGCGCGGCGATCTGCCCTTCGCTGCGGCGGAACCCGGCCACATCCGGAGTGGTAATGTTCATCACCACCTGCGTTCCGCCGCTGCCGGAACTGGTGACGCCAAGCGATCCGTCGGCGGTGCGGCGCAGTGGCAAGATCGCCTCTGGCCCCGCTTCGCCCATCAATCCGGTGCCGCCGCGCATGGGAAACATCGTGGCGCCGCTAACCACGCCGCCCCGGGCAAAGGGCATCACCCGCCCCTGCGAAAAGGCAGCGCCATCGGCAAAGGGCAGTATGTCACTGACCAGATTGCCAACACCGCTGGCCAGCAGCCCGCCCACATGATCGGTGACCGGGCGAATAGCGGCGTTATAGCTGGTTCGGATCATCGAACGCGCAACGGTATCCAGCGCGTCCGACAGGCTCTTGCCATCAAACACCACGCCTTCAAAGGCGCGGCGCAGCCCGCGCGACATGCCGCGTTCAAGGCTTTGCACATCCTTGCCCGTCGCGGCAAAGGCCTGGCGCACCCGGCGCAATTCCGTGTCGAAACTGGCCGCCATGCCGGCGGCATCCCCCAGCGCGTCGCCCAATGCCTCGCTGCGCAGTTCCAGTTCGGCGATTTCACTCTCCGCCATGGTCAGGGTCCTTTGCTTTCGGAGTATCGGGAAAGGCTGCGATCAGATCCTCAAGCCCTGCACGGTCCAGCGCCCCGCCAGCGCCCGCAGGAGTCAGCATCAACCGCAACTCGGCCGGGGTCAGGCGCCAGAAGGTATCGGGGCTAAGGCGCAGACCAACCAGGCCGACACGCATCAACGCGGGCCAGTCAAAGCCGCTCATGCCTCTGTTCCGGGAAGCGAGAAACTGCCCACCAGCAGCTGCGCCGCCACCCGCGCTGCACCCATCGGTCCCGCCGCGATATCGGCCTGGGCCAGTTCCTCGGTGCTTAAGGAATTGCCGCCGCCCTCAAGACCCGCCACCAGCAGGGCAAGGATATCGCGGGCGGAAAACCGCCCCGCTTCGAACCGTTGCACCAGATCGACGAGGCTTCCCTCTGCAAGGCTTTGCTCCAGCCCGGCCAGGGCGCCAAGGGTCAGCTTCAGCACGTAAGGCGCGCCGTTGATGGTGATTTCCACCTCGCCTCTGTAGGGGTTCGCCATGGGTCACACCGCGGTAAAGCTGAGCATCCCGGCGCTGGCCAGCGCCAGCTCGTAGGTTGCCTCGCCATTGTGGGTGCCCGCATAATCCAGCGAGGTCACCTGAAACGGGCCTTCGATGATGCCGAAATCGGGGATCACCACCTGAAAATCCGGGGTGATACCGTCAAAGAACAGCTGCCGCGCCCGCTCATCCGTGCCCGCATCGCGAAACACCCCAGAGCCCGAGATATTGGCCGAGCGCACCCCGGCGCCAGAAAGGCGCTCGCGCCAGCCGCCCTGGCTTTCAAGGCTGGTCACATCGACGCTTTCGGCGTTGAAACTGATGCGGGTGGCGCGCAGCCCCGCGATGGAATCGAATTGCCCATCGCCGGTCATATCCACCTTGATCAATAGATCCTTGCCATTCTGTGCACCCATGAGGTCACTCCACTGTTGTCTGAATTAAAGAACCGGCAGAGCAGCATTCAGCTGTCTTCGACCCGGGCGGAAAACCGCAATACGATGCTACGCCCGCCGCCACTGAGCCGCTGTGCCGCGGCACGGTCGAACCAGAGGCCCACCAGCCGCCCCCGGCTGAGCAGCAGCGGCGCATCGCTCAATGCATCACAAACCGCCGCCGCCACGGATTTTGCATGGGCAAATCCGGCGGTGTCAGAAAACACACTGACCGTGAACCGGTGCCGCGCCCCGGCCCCTGTGGCATCCGAACGGTCCTCGACCTCCTCTGGCCCCAGAGCCACGTAGGTCTGTGGCAGGGTACCCGATGGCAGCGCATCATAAAGATCGCTGCCGATGAGAGCGCTTAGCGCCGGGTCCGCCAGCAGATGCTGATAGACCGCGGCCTGCAGCGCGGCGGAAATAGCATAGCTCATGCGCCCAGCTCCTCTACCGCGAAACAGGTCAGATAGCGCGCGCCGGGGTCCGCTTCGCTCACCGCGTCTATGCGAAACCGGCGGGTACCTTCGCGAAGCCGCTGATCAGGACGCGGCCGCGCCGTCGCCCCCACGGGGGCGGCCCGCACAGTGATGCGATAGCGTTGCAGCGACAGGCTGCCGCCCTGCTGGTCTGCGTTACGCCCGCTGAGCGCCGTGACCTCGGCCCAGAGGGTGCCAAGCGCGCTCCAGCTTTCGACATATCCGCCCGCGCCATCGGGCAGACGCCGCGGGTCCTCCAGCACCAACTGCCGGGACAGATGCGGACGGCGCGACGCCGCAGTCATTGCACCGCCCCCAGGGACAGGCGTATGGCGCGATAGCGTTCGATAAGGCTGGTGACACCAAATGGCATGCAACCGCCGTGCAGGCCGGTATCCCCGCGGTATTCGTAGTAATGCGCCGCCAGCATCAGAACCGCCTGCGCCAGATCGGCAGGCAAGCCGCCCCAATCCGGCGCCAACCCGGCCTCGAAACTGACCCGCACCGAACCGCCCTTGGCCACGATGGGCAGGAACCCGCGCTGCGGACAGAGTCTGGGATGGTGGGTGTCGCGCTCCAGCCGGTAGAGTGCAGGGTCCACGATCATTTCGCCGCCCTCAGCATCCCGCATCACGATCTCGGTCACCGAGGTCACCGGCGCGACCGGCAGAACCTCTGCCTCTGCGTTGCGCCAGCGCGTCTGCTCCCAGGTGAAACTGCGTGTTATCAGTATCTTTCCAGTCCGCGCCTCGATGGCAGAGAGAGCCGCACGCAAGAACCCGTTCAGAACACCATCCTGAAGGCTGTCTTCGGGAAACCCGGTGCCCAGTCGCAGGTGCGCCTTGAAGGCCTCCAGCGGCAAGGCGCTGTCCGGCAGCGGCGCCACATCGGTCAATATCATCACATTTCTCCGCACTTCCCGGCGTCCTCATGGCTTTGTCTCATCGGCTGCAGCGGGCGCACATCCTCCCTGCCGCTCGGACGGAGGGGGGGGCAGCTGGACGACAGGGAGTATCTGACATGCGCCCGCCGACGGGTCCGGGCTGCCGGTCCCGTCATCGGTCCCGGGCGGTTAGCTCAGGCCGAATTTCATCAGTTTGATGGCCGCAAAATCGCTGACATCACCGCCGATGCGTTTGGTTGCGTAAAACAGCACATGCGGTTTGGCGCTGAAGGGATCGCGCAGCACCCTGAGGTCGGGCCGTTCGGCAATTGTGTAGCCGGCCGCAAAATCGCCAAAGGCCACCGCGTAGCTGTCCGATGCCACATCGGGCATGTCCTCGGCCACCAACACCGGATAACCCATCAGCCGCGCCGGTTCGCCCGCAGCCAGACCGTCGGTCCACAGGAAGCGGCCGTCAGCGTCCTTCAGCTTGCGGATTACCCCGGCGGTCTTGGAATTCATCACAAAACTCGCGTTGGCCCGGTAGCGCGCCCCAAGGGCATAGACCAGATCGACAATCGCATCGCCCGAACCGATGCCGCCGTCGGTACCCGTTGCCACATAACCGAGGCTGCCCCAGCTCCAGCTGCTATTGTCGACCGCCGGGTGAGTCAGAATCCCGGTGGGTTTGTCGATCCCGTCACCGCTCAGAAAGGCCGCCGCCTCGGAGCGGGCAAATTTGTCGGCGATACGTCCGGCCAGCCAGCCTTCGATGTCAAAGGCGCTGTCGTCCAGCAGCCGTTGCGAGGCCTTGGGCAAGGCGCTGAGTTCATGCAGCGGGATGGTGATCCGGTCAATGGAGGGCGTGCCGGTTTCGACCGTGGGATCAGTTTCCCTGGCCCAGCCTGCCTCCACATCCGTATGATCGATCAGCACATCGAACGAGGTCGCCTCGACATTCACGACCGAGGCCACGGCCCGGATCGATGCTGTCGATTGCAGCACCGATTTCACCGTGTCCGCCGTTTGCGGATCCGCCAGGTAGCCGCCATCGCTGTTGACCACGGTGGACAGGGATTTACCGTCAAGATCCAGCCCGCGCAACGCGCTCTCATCCCCCGAGCGCAGATAGCTGCCAAAGGCCTTATTATGCGGGGCACCAATGTCTTCGCTTGCCGCCAGTTGCGGTCGATTCACCACCAGAGATTTTCGATCCAGCATTGTCATTCGCGCGTCCACCTGTTTCAGTTTTTCCTGCACTTCACCCCGGAACCCCCTGAAGTCTTTGACAAAGCCGGAAACCGCCTGCCGGACTTCCTGCGCCAGAGGCGCCGTATCTCCGGTGTCAGCCGGACTGTTGTGATTGCTCATCTGCCTGTCCTGTGTTGTGAAGGTTATGCGCGCCCGGGATCCCCTCGGCATCCGCGCAGGCATCGCGCAGCTCAGCCGCGAGGGTCCGCAGAGCCTCATCTGCGCCACGCCGCGATTTTGCCGACACCCGGGCCGTCGCCAGCATCGGGAAGGTCACCAGCGAAACCTCCCAGAGATCCAGCTCGGCCAGTTGCCGTCCGCCCACGGCCCGCCGGGTCGCCTTGACCGTGCGATAGCCAATCGACAGCCCGTCAATGGCCCCGGCCGTGATCAGGGAGACCGCCTCGGCGCCGCGGCGAGTATCGGTCAGGACCCGGCCGCTGACCCAAAGACCACGCGCATCTTCGCGTACCTCGTCCCAGACCCCAATGGGCTGCGCAGGATCGTGCTGCCACAGCATCTTGACCTTGCAGTCCCGCGAAGCCAGTGCCTGTAACGAGGCACCATAGGCCCCGGGCATCACCACATCGCCGCCCTGATCGACCTCGCCAAACAGGCTGGCGTAGCCCCGGATGACATTGTCCGCCGCAAGGGCAATCCCGCCGCCGCCTTTGGCAAACTTATGTTCCAATTCCATTTCAGGTGGCATGCAATACTCCCGATAACACTCTGAATTTGTGATCAAAGACCAACCAGAAAGGATTGAAACGCCTGCGCCAGGATCACCGCGGCGACGCCATAAACAGTCAGCCACAGGCGTTTTTCCAGCCGTTCCATCATCTGCTCCATCCGCTCCAGCCTGCGGTTCATCGCTTGGTTCTGGATCTCGGTGACGCGTTCATGCGCCGACAGCCGCAATCCCGGAGAACAATCAAACGGGGGCAAGGGTATCTCAGACATCCGTCTCTCCCTCTGCCAGCGGCGGCAGGCCCAGCAGGCGGCGTTTTTCATCCCGGCTCAGGAAATCGGCGCGGGAGATCCGGCGCCACTGCGCCTCGCGCTCGGCCGCAAGGGCCGTCACCTGATCAAGGTCTGGTTTCAACTCCAGCGCCTCACCCGTAAATCCCGACAGCCAATCCGAAAGCGCCGTTGCCACACGGCCCGCCAGCGGCAGCACGGTCAGCCGGTAAAACGCGCGGTTTGCCTCTTGATAATTGGCGTAGGCAGCATCGCCGGGCAGGCCCAGCAGCATCGGCGGCACCCCGAATGCCAGGGCGATTTCCCGCGCGGCGGCCTCCTTGGTTTTTTGGAATTCCATGTCCGAGGGCGAAAACCCCATCGGTTTCCAGTCAAGGCCGCCTTCCAAAACCATCGGGCGGCCAGCATTGCGTGCACCCTGGAAATTCGTTTCAATTTCATCACTTAACCGTCGAAACTGATCCTCGGGCATCATGCCCTGCCCATCGCTGCCGGACCAGACCAGCGCCCCAGATGGACGCGCAGCGTTATCCAGCAGCGCCTTGGACCAGCGCGAGGCGGCGTTGTGAACGTCCACAGCCGTCGCGGCGGCCTGCAAGGGTGCAAGCCCGTAGTGGTCGTCCTGCGGGTGGAAACTGCGGATGTGGCAGATCGGGCTGCGGGTGACAGTGGCGGCAAACCGGTGCTTGCGCCCGCCCACCGCATAGTCATAGGCCACCGGCCAGCCATCGCCCCCGGGAACGACGCTGATCCGGTCTGGGCGCAGCACGTGCAGCTCCGCCGGTAGTCCCTCCTCCCCGGCTACCGCCTCAACGTAGGCATTGCCAGACAGCAGGATATACCCAATCAGCGCCTCGATCAGGTCCGAGCGGGATTGCGCCGGGTTTGGCCCTGCGAGCAGGGTCAGCAGCGGATGGTGATCATAGCGTTGCGTCGCGTCCTGCAAGACCAGCGGCAAAGACGCGGCTGCCTCGGCGATCAGTTTGACGGCGCGAAAGCCAACGGGATTGCCTGCAAATCCGCTGCGGGTCAGCGAGACGGCGTCGCGCGGACTCCAGCCGACACCGCCCAGCCCGTGCCAGTTCACCACGCGGGCCGCCGCGCTTGCTTTCTGCTGCACCGGTGGTTCGGCTGCCCGTGTCTTGCGCCGCAGGAGGTCAAAGACCATGCTGCACTCCTCATGCTTGATCGGGCCAATCCGCCCTTTGCTGAGAAACAGTTGTGCCTGAGGGGAATGAAGATCCACGAAGTGCCGCGCCCGCCGGGGGCGCAACACCCCGGCCCCCGGATCAGAGCAGACGCGCCCGTGGCAGGCGCAGAGAGGCGGCAGGACGGATCATCAATTCGTGCAGGGCCCAGACCAGCGCATCCAGCCGGTCAGGCGATCCCTGGCCCAGATATCCCCGCGCCGTCATCTGGCACATCTGATCTTCCAGCGCAGCGAGCCCCTGCAGATGCGCCACCCGTCCCTGTTCATAAAGCGCCGCCACCGGTTCCGCCCGCGCCGCCTTGCCGCGCGCGGCGTGCAGGGCGCGAAAGGGCACCATTGGATCCACTTGCCGCAATACGCTTTCGACCAGTGCGCCGCCCTGATTAACCTCGGCCACCAGCCGGTCGGCGTCGAATTCCTCGCGCGCACGGATCGCCGCCTGGGCCCAGGCCAGCGGCTGCGCGCCCTCCTGGGTGCGGTCGGCCAGCACGAAGGCGCGCCAATCCTGCGGCGGCCCGTCGGTGATGGCACCGGCCACCACAATCCCACAGGCGTCCGAGGATTTCCCAGCGCTGACAGCAGGGTCCACCGCCACCACCACCCGGCTCAGCCGCGGCGCAGTCTCGACCCGGCCCCGCTCCAACTGTTCCGCCGACCAAAGCGCCCCCTCCACATCCGAGAGCAGCACCCCGTCCAGTTCCTGCCGCCCCAGCCGCGATCCGGTATAGCGCGCCCGTACCTCCGTCAGGAATGAGGGCGCCAGATTGGCCCGGTTTGCCTCGGTCGCGGCGTGGCTTTGTACTGTGCTGTCCCGCGCCAGCAAGTCTCGCAGCAGCCGGGTGTTGCGGGGCGTTGTGGTAACGCAGACCTGCGGGTGCGTGCCAAGCCGCAAGGCGAATTGCAGCATATCCCAGCAATCCCGGCCCTTTTTCCACTTGGCCAGCTCGTCCGCCCAGGCCGCATCAAACTGCGGGCCGCGCAGCGCCTCGGGATCATGGGCGGAAAAGGCCTGCGCCATCGCACCATTGGCCCAGATCAACTTGCGCTCGCTCGGCTTCCACATCGGACGGCGATCCGAGGGAGAGCAAGCCAGCAGCCCGCTGTCGCCATGGATCATCACATCACGCACCTGATCGTATGTCTCCGCAACCAGCGCGACCCGCCGGGCCTTTCCTGCGGCCAGGGGCGTCGCCCCCTCGACCTGCGCCCGCAGCCATTCTGCACCGGCCCGCGTCTTGCCCGCCCCGCGCCCCCCAAGGATCACCCAGCAGCGCCAATTGCCCTCTGGCGGCAGCTGATGGGGATGGGCCCAGACCTCAAACAGATAGGGCAGCGCCCGCGTGGCCTTGTCACTCAGCTCCTCCAGCAGGCGGTTCTGCAACTGCAGCGGCCCGGAGGCAATCCAGGCGGCGGCTGATTTCAGCCCGGGCCTCTTCAAGGTCGAGTTCAGAATCGCCTGCGGCAGTGTCATGGGTTCGCTCTGCAATCAACTTCTCCACTTTCTGGCTGTCCCGGATTAGGCTTTCGAGCTTCGCCACCTGCTGCCGCTCTCCCTGTGTCAGCGCCTCTGCACCGTTTTGCATCAGAGAGTCGTGCAAGCCCTCCGCCTCGTTGCGCAGTCGCAGCAGCGAGGCCTGCAAAGACCGCAAAAGATCGCGGACAGGCCGATGGTCATCGGCGAGGTCTGGTGTTGTCATGGGAATAATCGGGCCTCATACGGAAATGCTCCGGATGAGAGAAAGAAAGGACGGCCGCCGACATGCGCTGCGGGGCCGCCAAGTTTCCTTCCAACTGCAGCTCAACTTATACGGGTTTCTGCCCGTCATGTCAAGCGCTGCAGCAGGTTGGCAGAACGGCGGCGCCAATCCTTGTTAGGCTTTGCGGCCCGTCGGATGCAAAGCGACCGGGTGTCCCACGGTCAGCACGCAAAGAAAAAGGGCGCCGAGGCGCCCTTTTGTATCACTGTGAATTTGTCCTCCGCCGCTGGGTGCCAGCGTCAGATAAAGGACGCCTCAATCACTGCTACGCTCTGCCTCGATCTGGCGCCACTTGACCACGTTGCGGTTGTGCTCGGCCAGGGTTTCGGCAAAGGCATGGCCACCCGTGCCATCAGCGACGAAGAACAGGTAATCCGTTTCATCCGGATTGACCGCGGCCTCCAGGCTGGCAAAGCCAGGGTTGGCAATTGGGGTCGGCGGCAGCCCTTCGATGACATAGGTATTCCAAGGCGTTACCCGGCGCAGCTCGCTTTGACGCAGACCACGTCCCAGCACGCCCTCGCCTTGGGTGACACCATAGATCACCGTCGGGTCGGTCTGCAAACGCATGCCGCGTTTCAGACGGTTGGTAAAGACGCTGGCCACTTGCCCACGTTCCTCGGCAACACCGGTTTCCTTTTCGATGATCGAGGCGAGGATCAGCATCTCTTCGGGCGTTTCCACAGCAGCATCCGCAGAGCGGCCTTCCCAGGCGGCATTGATGCGCAGGACTTGACGTTCTTGCATTTCTGCAAGGATCGCTGCCCGCTCATCACCGGGCGTGACCTCATAGCTGTCCGGCGCCAGCATGCCCTCGGGCGGGCGCTCACCGGGATCGCCTTCAAGGATATCCATGGACTTTAGCGCCTCGGTCACCTGCCAGCTGGTCACACCTTCGGCCAGTGCGATACGGAACCGGGTGTCGGCTTCGGCCTTTTTCTCAAGGTATTCGGCAGGCGCTTCATCCTCGGCGGGGTTGAACTCTGCCCGCTCCACGAACCGGTTGCTGGCCGGATCCAATTCGCGCACCTCAGCCAGAACCCGGGTGACGCCGACGCGATAGACGATCTCGGTGCCGCAGGTGCTGGCGCCGCCACGGGTGATCTGATCGACGATCTCCTCCATCGAAGCGCCGGGCTGTACCAGGTAACTACCTGCCTTCAGCAGCGATGCCTTGTCGCTGTATTTCACACCAACCCGGAACAGGGCCCCGGAGGTCACCGCGCCCTGATCCTCCAGCGTGCGGGACACGCGGGTCATGTTGGAGCCGCTTTTGACGCGCAGGCAGATGGCCTGCTCCAGCGGTCCCTCAGAGGTGTATTGCGACTGGCCCCACATGATGACGCCGCCCAAGAGGAACAGCGCCACGATGAGGACCGTCAGCATGTTGGAGGCCAGTGCGCGCCACATTTATTTCGGCTTTCCGAAGATCACCGAAGCATTGGTGCCGCCAAAACCGAAGGAGTTCGACAGGGCCACGTCGATCTTGCGTTCGCGTTTGGCGTTGGGCGCCAGATCGACCCGGCTTTCGATGGCGGGGTTGTCCAGGTTGATGGTCGGCGGTGCCACCTGATCGCGGATCGCCAGGATCGAGAAGATCGCCTCGATCGCGCCGGCCGCACCCAGAAGGTGCCCGGTCGACGATTTGGTCGAGGACATGGTGACATTGCCCGCGTGATCGCCCAGCATCCGCTCAACCGCGCCCAGCTCGATCGTGTCGGCCATGGTCGAGGTGCCATGTGCGTTGATGTAATCCACGTCTGTCGGCTTCAGGCCCGCATTGGACAGCGCAGCCCGCATGGCGCGCTCGCCACCCTCACCCGATTCCGACGGGGCGGTGATGTGATAGGCGTCGCCCGACATGCCGTAACCCAGGACCTCGGCATAGATCTTGGCGCCGCGCGCCTTGGCGTGTTCGTATTCTTCCAGCACCACCACGCCGGCACCCTCGCCCATGACGAAACCATCGCGGTCCTCATCATAGGGGCGGCTCGCGGATTGCGGATCGTTGCCGTATTTGGTGCTGAGCGCCTTGCACGCGTTGAAACCGGCGATGCCGATCTCGCAGATCGCCGCCTCGGCGCCGCCGGCAACCATCACGTCAGCATCGCCTGCGCGGATGATGCGGCTGGCATCACCAATGGCATGCGCGCCGGTGGAACAGGCGGTGACGACCGAGTGGTTCGGGCCGCGGAAGCCATAACGGATCGACACCTGACCGGAGGCAAGGTTAATCAGCGAGCCAGGAATGAAGAAGGGAGAGACACGGCGCGGACCGCGTTCCTTGATCAGAACCGCGGTATCTGCGATCGAGCTGAGCCCGCCGATGCCGGAGCCGATCATCACGCCGGTGCGCAGCAGGCTTTCCTCATCGCTCGGGGTCCAGCCCGCATCCTTGACGGCCATATCCGCAGCCGCCATGCCATAGAGGATGAAATCATCCACCTTGCGCTGTTCCTTGGGGGCAAGGAACTCATCGGGGTTGAAGGTACCATCGGTGCCATCACCGCGCGGGACTTCGCAGGCATAGGTGGTGGCGACGCCGCTTTCATGGGCATCGAACAGGGTGATCGGCCCGGCGCCGGATTTACCTTCCAGCAGACGCGACCATGTTTCTTCTACCCCGCTGGCCAAAGGGGTAACCAGGCCAAGTCCGGTGACAACTACTCGACGCATTCCATGCTCTCCTCTGCCTCGGCATTTTTCGCCCATCCAGATACCTTGGATTTACAAAAAGGTGCAAGAGCGCCGACGCAGGTCCGCGCAGATGGGCCGGTCGGACTGTATTGTCGGAGAGCCACCAAAGAAAAACACCCTACGGCCTGCTGCGCCGAAGGATGTTTTCATTTCTTTTCAGCAGACTAAGCGACTGACCTATCACCTTGGTAGCCCGGAGCATCCGCCGCCGGAGCCCGCAGAGCGCCGAAGTAACGACCGCGTCATCGGTGCTTTAGCGAAATTCCGCGACGGGTTCGGGTTGCGGACGCGCGGTTTCCAGCGCTTCCTCAAGCGTCAGCGTCTTGCGGAACAGCGCCCGCCCGACCAAGGCACCGGCAATATTGGGGATGTATTTCAACCGCGAAATGTCATCCACGTTGCGCACCACGCCGCTGGCGATGACCGGCGCTTTCGCCTCGGCTGCGAGACCGGAAATCAGCCCCAGCTGCGCCTCGACCTCGGACATGTCGCTGTCGATATCGGTGACCAGGATTGCCGCGAAAGGCGCGTTTTCAAAGGCGGCGATATAGGCTTCAGGAGAGAACGCACCGGATTGACGCCAGCCTTCGGTCATCACCTGCCCCTGCCAGACATCCACCGCGAGCACGATCTGATCGGGGTGTTGCTTGGCCAGTTCGCTGACCAGCGCCGGATCCCGCGCGGCCAGGGTGCTGACGGTGACCCGCCCGGCACCAAGGTCGATCCAGTGCTCGACCTGCTCGCGGCTTCGCAGGCCGCCCCCCAGTTGCACCGGAATGCCGACGCTGCGGATGATTTCCTCGACAAGGGCGGCATTGGAATCATCGCCCTGCACCGCATTAAAGTCGGTCAGGTGCATCCATTCCGCTCCGGCGGCCGCAAAATCCTTGGCCGTCTTGACCGGATCCACATGCCAAAGAACCGGTTCCTCCAGGCGCCCCTTGTCCAGCGTTACGCAACCGCCGTTCATCAGCTCCATCGTGGGGTAGATCATCATGGCATAGGTCCTCCTAGCGGGTTGGATCAGGATATCGCCCCCAGCATACCACAGACTGGGGACGTCCATGATCACCTCGCCACAAAACCGTCCACCCTCCATGACGCAAAACGGCGCTTCCCGGTAGGAAAGCGCCGCCTTGGCATTCACAGATATGTGAATGACGTATCTTAGGAAGCTTCAGTGATGAATTTCACTGCGTCGCCGAAGGTCTGGATGGTTTCGGCTGCATCGTCCGGAATTTCGATTCCGAACTCTTCTTCAAAGGCCATAACCAGCTCGACCGTGTCCAGGCTGTCTGCGCCCAGGTCGTCGATGAACGAGGCATTCTCGGTCACTTTGGCTTCTTCAACACCCAGGTGCTCTACAACGATCTTTTTCACGCGGTCTGCGACGTCGCTCATATCCATTCCTCGTTTTTTCTTCAGGGCAATCTGCCCGGTTTTGCCCTTACCCGCTCGGGCTGGCGTGGTTTTGCCCGATCCGGGCGGTTGTGCCCCCGCCGGGCGGGGGCTGACCGAGACAGGGGTCAAACCCCTTCGTCAGCGGAAATATGGGCCGCCTATAGCACAGACGCGCCCAGAGGCAAACGTTTTCGCGCCGTTCCGGGTGATCCAGAGAACGGGTTAAAACGCGTGCTGCACTGGCAAATGGAGGTTGTGGGGAACGCCCACAAGCCCCGCGCCGCGGATTTCACCATAAAGTTTTTGTTAACAGATACTTGTGAAGGAGATCACCTCTGACGGGCGCAAAAAAGGAGCCCGAGAGGGCCCCTTTTTCATCATTCTGCAACGCCGCAATCCGGCGCGGCAAGGCTATTGCTAATCACAGCATCGCCATACCGCCATTCACGTGCAGGGTGCTGCCGGTCACATAAGCGGCCTCGGCGCTGGCAAGGTATAGAACCGCGGCAGCGATCTCTTTCGAATCTCCCATGCGGCCTGCTGGGATCTGTGTCAGGATCGCGTCCTTTTGGTTGTCGTTCAGCTTGTCGGTCATCGCCGTGGCAATGAAACCGGGGGCAACCGCATTGACGGTGATGCCCCGGTTGGCCACTTCGTAGGCGAGGGATTTGGACATGCCAACCATACCGGCCTTGGAGGCTGCGTAGTTGGCCTGCCCCGGGTTGCCGGTTGCACCGACCACTGAGGAAATATTGATGATCCGGCCCCAGCGCGCCTTCATCATGCCGCGCAGCACGCCCCGGCACAGGCGCATGGTGGACGTGAGGTTCACGTCCAGAACGCTCTGCCATTCCTCGTCCTTCATGCGCATGAACAGGTTGTCTTTGGTGATGCCTGCGTTGTTCACGAGGATATCAACGGAGCCCATTGCCTCAGCCGCCTGTTTCGGCAGCGCTTCGACGGCGTCCGCGTCGCTGAGGTTGCAAGGCAGCACAAAGGCGCGCTCGCCCAGTTCCTCGGCCAGGGCCTTCAACGGCTCTTCGCGGGTGCCGGAAAGGGCAACAGTGGCGCCAGCAGCATGCAGCGCGCGGGCGATATCGCCGCCAATACCGCCGGATGCGCCGGTGATGAGGGCAGTCTTGCCAGTCAGATCAAACATGTTCTTTTCCTCAAGTCTTTGAACGGCCTCATGCAGAGACGCTATTTATGGTCTTCTCCCGGCGCGCAAGCGTCGGGACGCGTCCGCCCGCCCCATGGCGGGCCCGTTTGCGCCCACCCGGGCGACCACGTCCCGCCGGGCAACCGGCAGACATATCGCTCAGGCCGCGCGTCAGCCTTCAACCGCTGCTTTGACGCCCTCGGCGGTGCCGAACTGACGGCAAGTCAGGCTGCGGTCGATCTTGCGGATCATACCGGACAGGGCCTTGCCCGCGCCGATTTCCCAGAATTCGGTCACCCCCTTGGCGGCCATCGCCTGCACGCTTTCGCGCCAGCGCACCGAGCCGGTGACCTGCTCGACCAGCAGCTGGCGGATGGTATCGGGATCGGTCACCTCATCAGCGCGGACATTGGCGATCAGCGGCACGGCAGGGGCTTTGATCTCAACACCTGCCAAGGCCTCGGCCATCACATCGGCGGCAGGCTGCATCAGCGCGCAGTGGAACGGGGCACTGACCGGCAGCATCACGGCGCGCTTGGCGCCCTTTTCCTTGGCAATCACGGCGGCGCGCTCAACAGCGGCCTTGGATCCGGAGACCACAACCTGCGTCGGGTCGTTATCATTGGCAGCCTGGCAAACCTCGCCCTGAGCGGCCTCTTCGGCAACGGCCCGCACTGCGTCAAGATCCAGCCCCAGGATCGCGGCCATGGCGCCCTCGCCCACCGGCACGGCGTCCTGCATGGCAGCGCCGCGGGTGCGCAGCAGACGCGCGGTATCGGCCACCGAGATCGCCCCGGCAGCAGCCAGCGCTGAATACTCACCCAGCGAATGCCCGGCGACAAAAGCGGCCTTGTTGATAGTGATACCTTCGGCCTCAAGTGCGCGCATCGCGGCCATGGAGGTCGCCATCAGCGCCGGCTGGGCATTGCGAGTCAGGGTCAAGGTTTCGATATCACCCTCCCAGATCAGGTTGCTAAGGGATTCCCCCAGCGCCGCGTCGACCTCGTCAAACACCGCTTTTGCGGCGGGATAGGCCTCGGCCAACTCCTTGCCCATGCCGATTGTCTGGGCACCCTGCCCGGGAAACACGAATGCGACAGTCATCAAAGACCCCATCTTTATTTGCCATTTCAGCCGGTTTAGACGCAGCTGACCCTGCGTACAAGGGATCTGCGCCCGATGCCGCGTCAGCGCACCTCCCATGTGCACCGGTTGACAGCTGCCCGCATTGCATGCGCGCCCCCGCACGGTAGGCTGTCGTCGTATCCCGTACCCAAGGAGGGTTTGTCCACGTGTCCCGCCGCAATTCATTCTCCAGCTATGGCAGTGTCGCCAAGACGTTTCACTGGCTGACAGCCTTGCTGATCCTTGCCGCCTTCCCGCTTGGCTATTTTGCCAACGAGCTGGCACACACCATTCAAAGCCCCGGCTTTGACGGCGCGCAGGAGACCATTTCCCGCGCCACGCTGTTGTTTTCCCTGCACAAGACGGTCGGCGTTGCCGTCTTCTTTGTGGCCCTGGCCCGGATTCTCTGGGCGGTGACGCAGGAGAAGCCGGGGCTGCTGCACCCGGACAACAAGCCCGAAGCACTGGCGGCCGAAATCGTGCACTGGATGCTCTATATCTCTCTGGTGGCGGTGCCGCTGACCGGCTGGATCCACCACGCCGCGACAACGGGCTTCGCACCGATCCTCTGGCCCTTTGGCCAGTCCCTGCCCTTTGTCGCCAAATCCGAAAGCGTTGCCAGCCTATTTGGCGCAGCACATGGTATTCTGGTCTGGACCCTGCTGGCCGCGCTGGTCCTGCACGTGGCGGGCGCGCTGAAGCATCATGTGATCGACAAGGATTCGACCTTGCGTCGTATGCTGCCCGGATCCGGTGATCTGCCCGTGCCCCCGGCGCAAAGCCACAGCGCCCTTCCTGCCCTTGCCGCCATTGTCGTCTTTGCAGTGGTCCTTGGTACCGGTGCGTTCCTTGGTCTCGACGACGACCAAACCGCCACAGCCACGCAGGCCGCAACCTCTGCACCGCAGCCCACCGCGAGTGCGGAAACCGAGACCGCAGATACCTCCGGCTGGCGCGTCGAGAGCGGCACCCTTGCCATCTCGGTTGTGCAGATGGGCAGCAGCGTAACCGGTCAGTTCGCCGACTGGAACGCAGACATCAATTTCGAAGAGCCGACAGC
The DNA here is from genome assembly GCF_041300735.1 of Phaeobacter sp. SYSU ZJ3003. NCBI lineage: Bacteria > Pseudomonadati > Pseudomonadota > Alphaproteobacteria > Rhodobacterales > Roseobacteraceae > Phaeobacter > Phaeobacter sp. SYSU ZJ3003. Next base: position 80,673 of record NZ_PXNU01000035.1, read on the forward strand.
GCCGGGACCGGCTGGCGATGTTTCCGTCACCATCTCGATCGCTTCGCTGACCCTTGGATCGGTCACGGACCAGGCGATGGGCCCGGATTACTTCGATCAGGCGACCTATCCCACCGCAACCTTCGAAGGTGAGATCGAAAAGACCGCAGACGGCTATAAGGCGGTTGGACCGCTCACCATCCGCGATCAAAGCGTGCCCATCACCTTGCCATTCGAGCTGACCCTGGACGGTGACAAAGCCAGCATGCGCGGACAGACCACCGTCAACCGGCTGGATTTCAATATCGGTCAGGGCACCCAGGACGAAGGCACGCTTGCCTTTGCGGTGGAGATCTCGGTGGAGCTGGAGGCGACGCGCCACTGACGCGACCTTCCTCAACCCCAAGCGTTTCCTTGCGCGGGCCACTCCGGTGGCCCGCGTTTTCGTTTGGGCCATCGATAATCGTATATGGGTACAAAACGGCGGCAGAGCCTCCGCATGGGGGCGGCCCCGACAGGTACAGCCTCCACGGTGCAATGAGGCCAAGGGTATGAAAACCCGTACCTGTTGTCCTCCACGCCATAATCGGGGACGCAGCAGGGATCCTACGGCTCTCGCTGAGATGCCTCCCTGCCCGCGTCTCCTCCGGCCATCGCTAGAGCCTATTGAGCCCCCTAGAGCTCATCACACCTGCGGACATAAAAAAGCCGCCGGTCCCATACTGGAACCGGCGGCGGATCTTACGATCGTGTCAGTAGCTTATTCAGCTTTCATCGCTTCGATGGAGATCTGAACCTGGACTTCATCGCTGACGTAAGGAGCGAATTTTTCCAGACCGTAGTCGCTGCGCAGCAGCGTGGTGGTTGCATTGAAACCCGCCCAGGGCTTGCCCGCCATCGGGTGATCACCCGACTGGTTCAGCTTGGCATCCAGCACAACAGATTTGGTCACACCGTTCAGTGTCAGATCGCCGGTGATGTGCGCGGTGTTCTCGCCGGACACATGGATCTCGGTGGAGGTGAAGGTCACCATTTCATCTTCGGTTGCCGCAAAGAAGTCATTGGACATGAAGTGATCGAAACGCGCCTGCCAGCCGGTCAGCATCGACATCACGGGCATCGATACGGAAACGCTGGAGGCTGCCGGATCTTCCTTGTCGAACATGATCTCGCCTTCAAACCCCGAGAACATGCCCCAAGTGGTCGAAAAGCCGAGGTGGTTGTAGTTGAACACCACCTGGCTGTGGCTGGAATCCAGCACGTATTTTTCAGGCGCGGCGACAGCGGCGGTGGCAGCGGCGCCGGTCAGGGCGGCGGCAAGCAGAAGGTTTTTCATCGTCAGAGGACTCCGTTGGAACGAATTTTGTATGCCCAACACCTGTGCCACCGGGCGACGAAATGAAACTGGCAATTTTCCACATTGTCTGTTCCTAACCGAACAGTTGCCCGCGAACCGGGAAGTTATCTGTTTGATTGCAAGACCTTACCGAGCAACCGCGAAAATTCTGCGCCTATTTTTCAAGCGGTTTTCAGGTCAGCAGCGGCACAGATCCGCTGAGCTGATCGCGCAACAGGCTGCGGGACTGCACAGTACTCAGCGGCACCTCGAACAACAGGCTGCCATCCGCCTCGAACAACTGAACCGTGGCCGAAGTCAGCCGTGCTGCCCCAAGGCTGTCGTAGCGGCGGCGCAGAATAGTCCGGACCGCGCCTTGGCTATTGGTTCTCAGCACCCGCAATTCCCGCCGCACCGGATCGAAACAAACTTCTGTCCCGGGCCGCAGGGGCCGTATGGTCAGCAGAACCATCCCCAGAAAGAAAAAAACCACGCAAACGCCCACCCGGATCACTTTGTCCCCCGGGTGCATCATTTCCGCGTTCATCATCCACAGGCCTGCCGCGCAGAGCAGTAAAGCCACGCCCAGCATCTGCAGCAGCATCCGCCGCATCGGCCAATTCGCTTTGAACCCCAGCACAAGCGACCCGCCCCTCATGGGGCCAGGGGCTGTGGCAAAGGATCCGGGAATGACGGGGTGCGGGATCTGGGCTAGGCGCATGGGGTCCTCACTGTAGCTGGCCGGGCAAACCGACACTCGTTAATGCTTGATTAACCACGTTGAAGCCGATGAATGCGGCAGTATTTTGACCAAACCAAGGGGGTTTCCCGCACGCCACAGTGGCCTTAAGCATGTCCTTAGGCCGGGCCCCGAGTGATTGCAGGCGTAGCGCTGCGTTTATCCCTTGCTCTTATCGGTAAAGCCTGTATATCGGGGCTTCCTTCCGCACGACATTCGATCCGCGCAGACTCTCGTGACAGGGCCGCGGAAGGCTACATCGCCCCGTCTATGAAATGCGCCTAGACACAAACAGGAGTTCGCATGCCCCTCTATGAGCATGTAATGATTGCGCGTCAGGACCTGTCCAACTCGCAAGCTGAAGGCCTCATCGAACACTTCGGTGCTGTTCTGTCCGACAACGGCGGTAAGCTGGTCGACCAGGAGTACTGGGGCGTCAAGACGATGGCCTACAAGATCAACAAGAACCGTAAAGGCCACTATGCCTTCCTGAAGACCGACGCACCGTCTGCGGCGATCCAGGAAATGGAACGCCTGATGCGCCTGCATGACGACGTCATGCGTGTTCTGACCATCAAGGTCGACGAACACGACGAAGGCCCCTCGGTCCAGATGCAGAAGCGTGACGACCGTGAAGGTCGCCGTGAACGCCGCTGATCAACGCTTGAGAAAAGGACGCTAAACCATGGCAGCCAAACCGTTTTTCCGCCGCCGCAAAGTGTGCCCCTTCTCGGGCGACAATGCGCCGAAGATCGATTACAAAGACACCCGTCTTCTGCAGCGCTACATCTCTGAGCGCGGCAAAATCGTTCCCTCCCGTATCACCGCCGTTTCGGCGAAGAAGCAGCGTGAACTGGCCCGCGCCATCAAGCGCGCCCGCTTCCTCGCCCTGCTGCCCTACGCCGTGAAGTAAGGAGACCTGACATGCAAGTTATCCTTCTTGAACGTGTGGCCAAGCTGGGTCAGATGGGCGACGTCGTAGACGTCAAACCCGGTTACGCCCGTAACTACCTGCTGCCGCAGAGCAAGGCCAAAGTTGCTTCCGAAGCCAACATCGCCTCTTTTGAAGCCCAGAAAGCGCAACTGGAAGCGCGCAACCTGGAGACCAAGAAAGAAGCCGAAGCCCTGGGCGAAAAGTTCGACGGACAGCAGTTCATCGTGATTCGCTCCGCTTCCGATGGCGGCAACCTCTACGGCTCGGTCACCCCGCGTGACGCAGCTGACGTTGCCACCGAGGAAGGCTTCTCGGTCGACCGCAAGCAGGTCATCATCCGCGAGCCGATCAAGACCCTTGGTCTGCACGTGGCCGAAGTGCACCTGCACCCGGAAGTCATGGTCACCATCAAGCTGAACGTGGCCCGTTCGCCGGAAGAAGCCGAACTGCAAGCCTCGGGCAAATCGATCCAGGAGCTGGCTGCCGAAGAGGAAGCCGCTGCTGAATTCGAAATCTCCGAGCTGTTCGACGACATCGGTTCCGCTGCCTCCGACGATGAGGACGAAGGCGAAGCCGCTCCGGCCGCGACCGGCGACGAAGAGACCAACGCCTGATCCCAGCGGATCACAGCGAGAGAACACGAAGGCCGCGCCCCATATGGGCGCGGCCTTTTCCTTTGCCAGACAGCACACTGGCCATGATGGACCTTCCTGCCTACAGTGAATGGGCAAGAGATGCATTTGGACAAAGGAGAAACCCGATGATGCTGAGAACCATCGCGATTGCAGGGCTATGCGCCGCGACCCTTTCCGGATGCGACACGCCATCGGTTGACGCGCCCTTGTCGCTGGCCGGAACTCCGGGCCCGAACTATCAAACGGATCTGGCACAATGTCAGGCCTCGGCCCGTCAGATCGGACAAGGCCACATCGGAACAAGCGCCGCACTCGGAGGTGCAGGCGGTGCCTTGGTGGGGGCGACCGAAAACAGCGACAAGGCGCTTGTTGGTGCGATTGCCGGCGCCATGGCTGGTGCCGCCGTAGGCGACATCCAGGTCAAACAGGCCCAGCGTGACTACGTGATCCGCTGCATGCAGAACCGCGGCCATCCGGTGACCGGCTGATCGCGGATTTCCGCCACATGGGCTGATGAGGTCGGCGGGAACCAGCTGGGTCCCGCCCCCGGCAAGCGCGCCTGCTGCGCTGCGCGGGGGCCTTGCACGCCCTTTCAGTTCTCGGGCGGCGTCTGCTCTGGCGGGTTCGGCTTTGATTCAGCCGGTGCTTCAGCCAATGATGCGAAACTCATTTGCGCTGTTATTATGGACCGCTCAGCTTATTGGGACCGCGGAAAGTGGGAAACGGCCGCGGCCCCTTTTTACTGCTCGTTTACGGGCACCGCTACAGGCGAAAGCAGGGCACCCTTCCTGAGGTATTATTTTTGCCTCAATGCGCATGGGTATTTTGGCGTTTCCAGCGAAAATTAACAAAGCCTTGGGACTATCCTGAATTTTGTGCGCTGACGTGGTAACTGCTCACAGAGGAGACCCACGTATGAGCATCGATAAAGACCTACTGGACCGTCTGATGGAGGGCCGTTCCCCCGGCGATCTATTTGGCAAGAGCGGCATCTTGGCGGAACTGACCAAGGCGCTGGCGGAACGTGCGCTGAGCACGGAGATGGATGTCCATCTTGACGAAGAGCGCGCCGAGGAGGCGCCTGAGGGCCGTAATCAGCCCCCCAATCGGCGAAACGGCAGCAGCCAGAAGACCGTGACCACCGACAGCGGCAAGGTCGTTCTGGACATCCCCCGCGACCGGAACGGGACCTTCGATCCGATGCTGATCGCCAAGTATCAGCGCCGCTTTCCCGAGTTCGATCGCAAGATCGTCAGCATGTATGCCCGTGGCATGACGACCCGCGAGATCCAG
>NZ_PXNU01000036.1:0-5377 GCF_041300735.1 Phaeobacter sp. SYSU ZJ3003
CATGTATGCCCGTGGCATGACGACCCGCGAGATCCAGGGACATATCGAGGAAATCTATGGCGTCGAAGCCTCGCCTAGCCTGATTTCCGGGATCACCGACGCCGTGATGGAGGAGGTTACCGCCTGGCAGAACCGCCCTCTGGAACCCTGCTATCCGATCGTCTTCATGGACGCGATCCGGGTCAATATCCGCAGCGATGGGGCGGTCTCGAACAAGGCGGTCTTCGTGGCCCTCGCGGTACTGCCGGATGGCACGCGGGACGTTCTGGGTCTGTGGTTTCAGGCCAATGAGGGCGCAAAGTTCTGGGCCAAGGTTCTCAACGACCTGCGAAACCGGGGCGTCCAGGACATCCTCGTCGCCGTCGTGGACGGGCTGAAGGGCTTCCCTCAGGCTATCGAGGCTGCCTTTCCCCAGACGCGGGTTCAGACCTGTATTGTCCACCTCCTGCGCCATTCCATGAACTTCGCCAGCTACAAAGACCGCAAAGCCGTCGCGGCCGCTCTAAAGGCGATCTACACGGCAGTGGATGCCGATGCTGCAGAACTGGCTCTGGCTGAGTTCGAGGAAAGCGATCTGGCAAGACGGTATCCGGCAATCGCACCGAGCTGGCGGCGCGCTTGGAACGAGGTGATCCCGTTCCTCGACTACCCGCCCGAGGTCCGCAGGCTGATTTACACCACGAACGCCATTGAGGCGCTGAACTCGAAAATCCGCCGAGCCGTCAGAACCCGAGGCCATTTCCCAAGCGACGACGCGGCGGCGAAATTGATCTATCTCGCGCTCAATGCTACATCGTCCGAGTGGAAGCGTTCGGTGCGCGAATGGCACGCTGTCAGAAGCCAGTTCGCCATCATGTTCGAAGACCGCTTCCCAATGGCCTAACAAAACGCGTCAGGCACAAAATTCGGCACAGTCTCAAAGCCTTATAAATTAGAATTGTTTGCACTTTTCCTGATATCGGCGGACGCCCGCCAAAGCTGCCGACGGTACGTGCCAATGGCTCCATAACGGGACTTTTGCGCGCCTGAAACGGGCGCTCACACCCCTTTCAGCGGCGCTGCCCCCCTCATGGATCGGTGAAGACTTGCCGATGAAACAGCGCTGCGCTTCCCCCCGATTGTGGCCATTCTCAAGCATGACTAGTCTGCCGTGACGGATCCACCGGTGCCCATCGTCTCCCCAGAGGGAGCGCCCTTCACGGATCCATTCTGTTCCTGTTGCCCGGAGTTCCCCGATGCACCGACGTCATGTCTTCTCTCTGCTGGCCTTGCCGCTGCTTGCCGCGGGCTGCGGCGCTGCCCCTCAGGCCGTCAGCCGCAACGAGCCGCCACTGTTTCCCAATGAAACCCCGGACCTGCGCAAGAAGATTAATTACTGGTCCGACCATTACGAGGTGCCACGCTCTCTGGTGCACCGGCTGGCGGTACGGGAGAGCACCCATCGCCCAACAGCCGTCAACCGGCCCTACTACGGCCTGTTGCAGATTCTGCCCGCCACCGCGCGTTCGATGGGCTTCAAAGGCAAGCCACAGGACCTGTTGGACGCAGACACCAACCTTGAATTCTCGGTGAAATACCTGCGCGGCGCCTGGCTGCTTGCCGATGGTAGCGAGGACACCGCAGTCAAACATTACTCGCGTGGCTACTACTACGAAGCCAAGCGCCGCGGCATGCTGAAGGAAACCGGCCTGAGGACCTGAACCGGCTTGTGGTGTCCATGTGGCCCGCATTCCCTGTATCAGAATGAAAAAGGGCCGTCCCTGACGGGCGGCCCTTTCAACAACTACTGGAGGGAGAGGATTACTCCTCGTCCAGCTCTTCAACAGCTTTCTGCAGATCGTCTTTCGAGACTTCTTTCTCGGTCACGGTCGCCTGATCAAAGACGTGGTCGATGACCTTGTCCTCGAAGATCGGCGCACGCAGCTGCTGCTGCATCTGAGCGTTCTGCTGAATGAATTCAAAGAACTGGCGCTCCTGACCCGGGTATTGACGCGCCTGCGCCATGATCGCCTGGGTCATTTCCGCGTCGGTCACTTCGACCTCTGCCTTCTGGCCCAGCTCGGCCAGCAGCAGGCCAAGGCGCACGCGGCGTTCGGCCAGTTTGGTGTGCTCTTCGGTCGCTTCGATCTCACCGTGGTTGTGGTCGTGGACGTCCGGGTTGTCCTCGTGCCACAGCTGGTGGGCGATCTGCTGTGCTTCGGCCTCGACCAGCGACGGCGGCAGGTCAAAGGAGACCAGCTCGTCCAGCTTGTCCAGGGTCGCGCGCTTCATCACGGCGCGGGCTGCACCTGCGTATTCCGCTTCCAGACGCTCACGGATTTGGGCTTTCAGGCCTTCCAGATCTTCGGCACCGAATTTCTTCGCCAGTTCGTCGTCGATCTCGGCGGCCTTCGGCGCCTTGACCTCTTTGATGGTGCAGGAGAACACGGCTTCCTTACCGGCCAGGTGATCGGCCTGGTAGTCTTCGGGGAAGGTGACGGTAACGTCTTTTTCCTCACCGGCCTTCACGCCGACCAGCTGCTCTTCGAAGCCGGGGATGAAGGAGTTGGAGCCGAGCGCCAGCGGGTAATCTTCGGCGGAACCGCCTTCGAAGGCTTCGCCGTCAACCTTGCCAACGAAATCGATCACGACCTGATCGCCATCTTCCGACGCAGCGCCCTCTTCGCGGGCTTCGAAATCCTTGGCGGTGTCGGCCAGGTTCTGCAGCGCTTCCTCGACGGCTTCATCTTCGGCTTTGACAACCATTTTCTCAACCGAGATGACGGACAGGTCGACTTCGGGAATCTCAGGCAGTGCCTCGTAGGACATCTCGACGTTGACGTCGTCGCCTTCTTTCCAGTCTTCGTTGGTCATCTTGACTTCGGGCTGCATCGCCGGACGATCACCGCTGTCTTCGAAGTGCTTGTTCATGGCGCCATCGACGGCTTCCTGCATCACTTCGCCCAGCATACGCTGACCAAACTGCTTGCGCAGCAGGGCCATCGGCACCTTGCCCTTGCGGAAGCCTTTCAGCTCCACTTCGGGCTGCGCTTCTGCCAGCTTCTCGTTGACCTTCTCGTCCAGCTCGGCGGCTGTGACAGTGATGGCGTAGCCGCGTTTCAGACCTTCGTTCAGCGTCTCGGTGACCTGCATCCTATACCTCATAGAGATTCGGGGCGCGCGCGCAGGCTCCGCCCCCAGACAATTTGAGGCCTTCTATGTGTCTGGGGCCTTCGGTGCAAGAGGCATTGCCCCCTTCGGTGCGACATTGGGCAGGTTTATGAGGGTTTCGTTGGGTGAAACCGACCCCGAAATGAAAAACACGCCCCGCAGGGCGTGTTCTCGTCTTTTAGCAGTCCGGATACCCGGGACTTAGAATTTCCAGCGCGCACCCGCCAGGATCACGTTGCTGTCCTGGTAGTTGGTCGCGGAAGTGTCCGCATAGGAGTAATCGCGGTAGGCCAGATAAGCTTCGACGTTGTACTTATCGACTTTCTGAACGGCTGCGATGCCCCAGGATTCAGCAGAATCGCCCGAAGTAACCATGTCCGAACCATCGTAGTAGTCGACGGAGACGGAGGTCGAACCGGCCGAAATCAGGTTCGCGCTGTAGCCCAGTTTGGCGTAGGCATAGCTGCCAGCAATGTCACGCTCGCCTGCAGCAACGGTCAGCGACAGGCCGGTCGGCTTGTGCTCGACGCCGAAGGAGCCCGCGACGTCACGGATGTCTGCCTTACCGGTTTCCTCGGTCCAGGCTGCGCCCAGAGCTGCGTCAAACCCGAAATCACCCAGCTCGTCGTTGCTGTAGCGCACAGCGACGTCATAGGTTTCGCGGTCGTTGTTGGTTTTCAGGATGTCGGTACCGTAGGACGCCGAGAAGGTGAAACCGTTGAAGTTCACGGAGTCATAGCGCACACGACCAAGACGGCTGCCGTCGTAGTCCTTGAAGGCGTCGCCGACGGACACAGTGCTCAGAGCACCACCTGCGGTGCGGAACGCATAACCGCCAGCCGGATCGGCAACCGCTGTGCCAGCAGCCAGACCGGTGCCGGAGGCATCGGCGAATGCAATGCCGTCAGACGCCATCGAGCCCTGACCAGCCGAGAAACGGCCGTAACGTGCAGTGTCGAATTGGAAGTCCACGTGGCGCAGGTTGGTGCGGGACCAGCTGACGTTGTCGCCTTTGGACGTCTGGTTGACGCTGTAGGAAGAGCGCAGACCAAATGCGGTTTCGAAGGCGAAGGTCAGCGTGTTCTCGCCATAGGCCTGCTTCAGGCGGAAACCGATGCGGGAGTTGGAACCGGAGTTGTCCACGAGACGGCTGTAGGTTTCAGCGCCATCATCGTAGTACTGGAACGCGGGGTCGAACTGGCCGTACCAGGTGAACGACCCGCCGGTGCTGTTTTCATAAGTCGGGCCTGCAAATGCAGGAGCGGCAAGCATCGCAGCCACAGTGGCAGCAATGGCTCTGGTTGTGAGTGTGGTGGTCATAAAGATGTCTCCTGACGTTTCGACGCGGCACGGCAGCCCCATCCCCGGCGGCTGCACCTCATACGTTGATTACCAAGGGCGTCTTCGCCGCAGCATCCTTGAAATTCCGGATGGACTGACGGCTGGAAACCCACGGCATGAACTGCGCGGAATGTTGCCAATCGCGCCCAGTGCCCGGCACCTTTAGGCCGATATCGCGTCTGTTTATGTGAGGAAGATCACACATCGCATGCGCTCAGCGCATTCCTGCCTTGATGGAAAAGCAGAGCTCCTCGCGACACATCAAATGTGCGTTATCACACTGAAAAATATCACGAAAAAGTAATCTCTTCCAAGGCCTGATTCAGCCCCGCCTCACCCCGCCAGACCGTCTAAGGGGAGATGCCCTGAGACGAGGCCCCCAGGCCGACCCCATGCAAACCCTGACCGCAAATAAAACAGGAGGCGGAGGCCATTTCCATAGCCCCCGCCCCCCCGGTATGTCCGCTGACCCGATCGGGCCCGGTTAAGTCCAGCGCTAGATCCGGTCGGCCTGCGACAACACAAGCGTGCCGAGATCGCCCCCCCGTACCAGAGTGATCGGCGCGCGTGGCGGCGCCGCCTGCTCCGCAGCGATATCCACTATGTCGTCAAGAAAGCTTTCCAGAGCTTGGGTCGGCTGGCCAAAGGCCTTGGACATCTTCAGCTGGTCGCGGGTCACCTCAATCAGGTCCATCTTTGCGTTGCTGTTTCCACGGGAAACCTCATATCCGGACTGCGCGAAGTCCTCTTGTAGATGGGCCTGGAAGGCCGCGCCCTTGGTCGTCAGCATCATAATAAACTTCATGTCGTCAAAACCTGCTGAATCGCTCCGAGTTTGTCGGAGACCATCAACTTAAGTAAGGATGATGGTTATGACGAAAAGCAA
>NZ_PXNU01000037.1:0-84511 GCF_041300735.1 Phaeobacter sp. SYSU ZJ3003
ATGTCTTCCGGGTCTTTGACAGCCTCAACTGGGTGGAGAACATGCGCGTCGCGATGGATGCGGTGGTCGAGAGCGGCAAGATCTGCGAAGGCACCATCTGCTACACCGGCGACATCATGGACCCGGACCGGGCCAAGTATGACCTGAAATACTACGTCGGCATGGCCAAGGATCTGGAGGCTGCGGGCGCCCATATCCTCGGCCTGAAGGACATGGCAGGCCTATTGAAACCCGCCGCCGCGCGTCAGCTGGTGAAGGCGCTGAAGGAAGAGGTCGGCCTGCCGGTCCACTTCCACACGCATGACACCTCCGGCATCGCCGGGGCCACCATCCTGGCTGCCGCCGATGCGGGCGTCGATGCAGTGGATGCAGCGATGGATGCGTTCAGTGGCGGCACCTCGCAGCCCTGTCTGGGGTCGATCGTCGAAGGTCTGCGCAACACCGACCGCGACACCGGGCTGGATATCGCCAAGATCCGCGAGATCAGCGATTACTGGGAACAGGTGCGGGCGCAATACGCAGCCTTTGAGTCTGGCCTTCAGGCTCCAGCCTCGGAAGTTTACCTGCACGAGATGCCGGGTGGCCAGTTCACCAACCTCAAGGCGCAGGCGCGCTCCCTGGGACTGGAGGAGCGCTGGCACGAGGTCGCCCAGACCTATGCGGATGTGAACCAGATGTTCGGGGATATCGTCAAGGTGACGCCCTCCTCCAAGGTGGTCGGTGACATGGCGCTGATGATGGTGAGCCAGGGCCTCAGCCGCGAAGAGGTGGAGGATCCGCAGACCGACCTCTCCTTCCCCGATTCCGTTGTCGACATGCTGCGCGGCAACCTCGGCCAGCCGCCGGGCGGCTTTCCGGCGGGTATCGTGGACAAGGTGCTGAAAGGCGAAAAGCCCAACCTCGAGCGCCCCGGCAAACATCTGGAGCCGGTCGATCTGGAAGCCACCCGCGCCGAGCTGTCCCAGCAGCTGGAAGGCAAGGCAGTCGATGACGAGGATCTGAATGGCTACCTGATGTATCCCAAGGTGTTCCTTGATTACATGGGCCGCCATCGCCAGTACGGCCCGGTGCGCAGCCTGCCGACGCGGGCGTTCTTCTACGGGATGGAACCGGGCGAGGAAATCTCGGCCGAGATCGACCCCGGCAAGACGCTAGAGATCCGCCTGCAAGCCATCGGTGAGACCGATGAGAACGGCGAGGTGAAGGTGTTCTTCGAACTCAACGGCCAGCCGCGGGTGATCCGGGTGCCGAACCGTCTGGTGAAATCCACCACCGCTGCCCGCCCCAAGGCCGAAGCGGGCAACCCCGACCACATCGGCGCGCCGATGCCCGGCGTCGTCGCCTCGGTCGCGGTACAGGTTGGCCAGCAGGTGCATGAGGGCGATATGCTGCTGACCATCGAAGCGATGAAGATGGAAACCGGCCTGCACGCCGAACGCGACGCGGTGGTCAAGGCCGTGCACGTCCAGCCAGGCGGCCAGATCGACGCAAAGGACCTCCTCATCGAGCTGGAATAAGACACGAAGCCCAGACCACAAAACTACAAGCCGCAGCCCAAAAAGGCTGCGGCTTTTTTTCGTGCCGCACGCAGGCCGGATCCACTGCCCCGCGAATACGCGACAACGGGGAAAATTCGGCAAGCCTCCTCATTTCGCTGCTGTCAATCTTGATCCTTTGCGGGACCAGCCCAAAATAGCTGCCAGTTTTTATCCAGTTTGCGAGGTTTCCAATGTCTTCAGCGAAATTGACAGCTCCTGTCGGTCAGTCCCCACGCTCCAGTTCCGGGGATGAGGTCAAGAACAAACCAGACGACGTGCTGTTGGTGCGCAGGATGCTGGAGGCCAATAAGATCGGTCCGCTTGGCGCCTCCAAGAAGATGGATACCGGCCTGCTGAAGGCCATCGGCACCTTTCAGAAGAAAAGCGGCTTCAAAAACCCCGACAAGGTCGTCGATCCCGGCGGGCGCACCTTCAAGGCGCTGCTGCCAGCCTACAAGAAGATGAAGGCCGAAGAGGAAAAGGCCGCCAAACAACCCATGATGGAGGTCACCTTCCGCGGCAAGAAGATCCGCTGCACGCCCAAGGAATACGAGAAGGTCAAGCTGGACGTCCTCAAACGGCTGACGCCCTATATGAAATCGGTCCTGCGTAACCATGAAACCGCGCTGGAGACCTATCAGCACTATCTTGACGTGGCTCAGCTGAAAGATGGCGTGCTGAACGCCGTAGCGCAGGTCATCATCATCGAGGCCGGATCGGTCAAGATGCCCGATAACAAGCTCTGTGGCCGCTCCATCCGTGCCAGTGGCAAGCTGGAGCGGGCGATCATGACAAAGGACCTCAAGCTGATCGATGAGGCCCTGCCCGAGGCAGAAAAGGCGATTGGCGCCTTCAACGCGGATCTTTTGCGGTTTCTGAAGGAATTCACCGGCTCTGCCCGGACCACGGCCACTGTTCTGTCGGTTTCGTCGGCTGCCTGTTTTGCAGTCGTCGGGGCGCTGGCCGCCCCGGTTCTGGTGACCGGAGCGGGCATGACGGCTGGCGGCGCGGCTATCACCTCTGGTGCCGGTGTCGGCCTTTTGCAAAGCGCCAGTCAGGAGCTTGGCAAACATGCCAGCGGTCAGAAGGTGACCGTCTGGGGTTCGATCCAGGCCATGGTGATCGATGGCACGGTTGGCGGGCTGACCGGCGGGATCGGCAGCAAGGTACCGCTCGGCTTTTGCGATGATGCGGCAAAATGGATCGCACCCAAGCTGGCGTCCAAGGTCGCCTTCCTGTCCACCAAACAGCTTGAGAAATTCATCGCCAATTACATCGCCGGCTCCGGACAAGAGGTGATCAAAACCGTTCTGGGTGAAGCCGTGAAGGAAGTCGGCCGGATCATGAAGACCGGCAAGCCCCCGACCGAAAAGGAATTCCAGGCCATCGTAACCTCACTTCTTTATTCGGCACTTCTTGGCGGGATGGTGAAGAACCTCGGCAGCTTCCAGAAAAAATGGGCCTATAAGAACAAGGATCTTCTGCAGGGCACGATCCTGCCGGACCGGCTGGCGAAACTGGCCAAGACCAACAACATCCCAAATACGCTCAAGGCCAAGCTCTGGGCTGAGGTGATGAACAAGGTCAGCGATGAAAGCCTGAAGGTCGGCTATGGCGTCATTCTGTCCCGCGCCACCGGCAAGGAAAGCGAGGCACAGATGACCGATATGGCTGCCAAGGCCGCCGCCAAGGACAAGGCGCTGATGAAACTGGTCGACAACGAACTGGCCAAGGCGCTGAAAAAGCACAAGATCCCGGTCAAATAATCACCTCAACGGATACGCCCCAAGGGCCGTGGGGACCACTCCCGCTGCCCTCGGCATCCCGCCCGCGCTTCCGCGGCGCGCATTCCCTCGCGTGAACCCGCTCTGAATCGGCTTCAAAAGCCCCGCAGGATTGTTCAGTATTAGGTTCCAAAAACGAACTCACTTATGACACTGCAATTCCTATGGGGAGGATAGGCCGATGCTTCCGATTACATCACTTTATGCCGGCGGGGCGGCGCTCTTGTTTGTCTACCTGTCGCTTGGCGTCAGTCGCCAGCGGCTGAAACACAAGATTTCCGTCGGAGATGGCGGCAATCGCGCATTACTGATGGCCATCCGCGCACAGGGGAATTTCGTGGAATATACCGCGCTTGGCCTGGTTCTTCTGGCGCTGAGCGAAGCACAGGGCGCACCGGCACTGGCCACGCATGCGCTGGGGGTGATGTTGCTGGGCGGACGGCTGATGCACGCGGTCGGTTTTACCGCGCGCCCGCAGATCCTGATCCTGCGTCAGGCCGGCATCGTGCTGAACCTTCTGATGCTGCTTGTGGCAGGTCTGGGCCTGATCGCGCACGCGCTTTTCTAAGGTGAAGAGTGGCTAAGCCTAAACGTCATGCCCCTGCACCGGGGCCGTGACCTCGGGGGCGCTGATCGTTTTAACATAGACCGGCGCGGGCCGGATCGCGCCCGGGTCGACCTCAGATGCGGTTTCCGGGCTCTGCCCCCCCGCGGGCGACAGCGCCTTGGCCAGCGCTATGGTCGCGATCAGCGCGCCAATACGGGCATAATCGGCAGGTTTCATCTTAGACAGCTCCCCTCTGTTTCTTTTCGTCTGTATGAAACGCAGCAGCCCGCAGGTTCCGTCGCAGAAAATGAGAGTTTTTTCCGGGGCGGCACGATTTTCCACTTGCAGCCCCGCGGCGGAATGAATATTTCACCCCTCACCGAATGGCAGCGCGGGCGTAGCTCAGGGGTAGAGCATAACCTTGCCAAGGTTAGGGTCGGGCGTTCGAATCGCCTCGCCCGCTCCATTTGGACCACTAAAAGGCCGCCGCCCTGGCGGCCTTTCGTGTTTTCGGATCCTGGTGTTTTTGTTCCTTGCCAGCTCCTGTCGCCGCAGGGGAAGACGCCGCGAGAGACTTGCGCGGAATCGCCTTTGCGGCTACCACTTCTGCGCAAGGAACAGAGCAAGAACGACAAACGGGGCTGACAGGCAGGATGCTGACATCGGTTGAACTATGCGCAGGTGCAGGCGGCCAGGCCCTTGGGCTGGAGCGTGCGGGCTTTGATCACACCGCGCTCGTCGAGATCGACAAACACTGCTGCGCCACCCTGCGCCACAACCGCCCCACATGGAACGTGCTGGAAGAGGACGTGCGCCGGTTCAAGGAAGAAGCCAGTGATTACAAGGGCATCGACCTGCTGGCCGGCGGCCTGCCCTGCCCGCCGTTTTCCGTCGCTGGCAAACAGCTGGGCGAGCAGGACGAGCGCAACCTCTTTGACGATGCCATCGATATCGTCGATGCCACCCGCCCCCGTGCGGTGATGATCGAAAACGTCCGCGGGTTTCTGGACGCGGTGTTTCATGACTACCGCGAAAAGCTCAAAGGCCAGCTGTCGAAACTGGGCTATGAAACTGATTGGCGGTTACTGAACGCCTCGGACTTTGGCGTGCCGCAGCTGCGCCCGCGCGTTGCCATCGTGGCCCTGCGCAAGGAATTCGCCGGGCAGTTCAACTGGCCCGATCCGCTGCCGCACAACCCGCCCACGGTTGGCGCCACCCTGCTGGACCTGATGCAGGAACGTGGCTGGCGCGGCGCCGAAGACTGGGCCGCCAAGGCCGATGAAATCGCCCCAACCATCGTTGGTGGCTCCAAGAAACACGGCGGGCCGGATCTGGGTCCCACCCGTGCGCGCCGCGCCTGGGCCGCTCTTGGTGTCGAGGGGCGCACCATCGCCAATGAGGCGCCCGATCCCTTTCACAACGATATGCCCCGCCTGACCGTTCGGATGGTGGCGCGCATCCAGGGCTTTCCCGACGCCTGGCATTTCACCGGCGCCAAGACCAACGCCTACCGTCAGGTCGGCAATGCCTTCCCGCCGCCAGTGGCCGAAGCCGTGGCCCGCCAGTTGCGCGCCGCGATTGCCAAGCCCAACCTTCATGCCGTGCGGGCCTAAAGCCGCCTTGCCCAATCTGAGCCAAGAGCTGGGCCCGGCGGCCGGGCGGAGCCCAAGATGAAACAGACCCTTCCCGACAGCCTGATTCTGCCCGGACACCCGGATTATGACCTCCTGACCGAGATCGCAGGCGAGATCACCGCCCGCGCAGGTGGCGCGATGGAACTGGCGAGCCGGTTTCCAGCTATGCTGCGCACCTGCATCGACGATGTGATCATGACGCCGAAAACCGGGCGCCGCGCCTATGAGGAACTGGAAAAGACCGAAAAGACCTATATCGGCACCCGCGTCGAGATCGAGCTGCGCGCGCTCTTGCGGCTGCCCCGTGGCCGCCTGGATACCGAGGTTCTGGGCCGCGACATGGATATCAAGAACACCATGGGCAGCAATTGGATGATCCCGACCGAAGCGCTGGATCAAGTCTGCCTGCTGGTGGCCGCGGACGAGGCTCGCGCGCGCTGCTACCTTGGCCTGATCCTGGCGCGGCCCGACTACCTTACTGCCGGGCAGAACAAGGACGCCAAACGCTCTGTCTCGGCCATGGGGTTCGGCCATATCCTGTGGCTGCTGAGGGATCATCCCTACCCTGAGAATTTCTGGCGCAGCCTGCCCGAAGAGACCGTCACCCGGATTTTTTCCGGCGCCACCGGCAACGAACGCATGGCCCAGCTGTTCCGGCTTGTTCAGGGCCGCCCGGTCGACCGCGACGTGGTCGAGGCAGTGGCCCAGCAAAAGGACTTCATGCGCCGGATACGCTCAGACAAGGGACGCGGCACCCGCGACATTCTGGAGCGCGAGGGGATCCTGCTGTTGTCGGGACAATACGATGGCCAGCTGATCCGCGCGCTGGACCTGCCTGCCTGCCCCGCCAGCGCCTTTGTCTCCTGCCAGCCTGAAACAGAGCAGCATCGGCGCATGGCGCTGCAGGCCGGGTTCGATCTGCCCAGGGCGTGAATGCCAGCCTCCCCCACCCATCGGGCGGCTCTGCTTTTCTGTACCGGCGAGCATAATTTTCCTCTTGCACAGTCTCCGTGAAGCTCCTAAATACCCGCTCATCGGATGGTAGCGCGGGCGTAGCTCAGGGGTAGAGCATAACCTTGCCAAGGTTAGGGTCGGGCGTTCGAATCGCCTCGCCCGCTCCATTCGGATCAAAACAGCCGCCCTCCAGGGCGGCTTTTTGTTTTCCGCTTTCCCGCATTCGACCAGTCATAGAAATCCCCGCAGAGGCGGCATTTTTCCCTTGCAGCCCCCCGCATGATTTCCTAAACACCGCTCACCGAATGGCAGCGCGGGCGTAGCTCAGGGGTAGAGCATAACCTTGCCAAGGTTAGGGTCGGGCGTTCGAATCGCCTCGCCCGCTCCATTTGGATACAAGAGGCCGCCCTTCGGGGCGGTTTTTGTGTTTTTGGCCCCTTCCTCCCTACCCCTATCTCATAGGCCAATCCCCCCGCCGCCACCTTTTGATCAAATTCCTTTTGACGCCACCTGTAAAACGCGCCAATGCTTGCCGCATCCCTGCCCCGTGCAGTCCGCCGTTCCAGCCCGCCCCGCGCGTTTTTCTTCAAAGGAGTTCAGTCATGGCACCTGTCATCTATCCCACCACCAACCTGACCGCGACCGAGCAGATGTGCATTGACCACGCCCAGGGGATCTATGTCTACGACACCGACGGCAAGGAATATATCGAAGGTCTGGCAGGTCTGTGGTGCACCTCGCTGGGCTATGGCAACACCGAGCTGATCGAGGCGATCACCGAACAGCTGACCAAGCTGTCCTTTTCCCACACTTTTGGCGGCAAGACCCACGCGCCGATCCAGGAACTGGCGGAAAAACTGAAGACCATGGTGCCAATCGAGGATGCCTATTTCTTCTTCGGCAACTCCGGCTCGGATGCCAATGACACCCATTACAAGATGCTGCGTTACTACTTCAATGCCATCGGCAAACCGGAAAAACGCAAGATCATCACCCGCGAGCGTGGCTATCATGGTGTGACCGTCGCCGCCGGATCGCTGACCTCCCTGCCCGCAAACCTGGCGCATTTCGACGCGCCCGTTGAGGCTCTGCACATCCTGCGCTCGGACGCACCGCATTACTACACGGGCCGCAAGGGGAACGAGACCGAAGCACAATTTGTCGACCGTATCATCGACAATCTGGAGCAGCAGATCCTTGCCGAGGATCCCGACACCATCGCCGCCATGATCATGGAGCCGATCACCGGCGCCTCTGGCGTGATCGTGCCGCCCGAAGGCTATTACGAAAAACTGCAGGCGGTTCTGCGCAAATATGGCATCCTGGTCTGGGCGGATGAAGTCATCACCGGCTTTGGCCGCACCGGCGCCGATTTCGGCTGCACCACCATGGGCATCAAACCCGACCTGATGACCTTCGCCAAACAGCTCTCCTCGGCCTATTTCCCGATCTCCGCCTCCGTGATCCCCGGCTGGATGTACAAGGAAATGGTTGCGCCCTCGAACGAGGTCGGCGTCTTTGGCCACGGCTACACCTATTCCGGTCACCCTGCCGCCTGCGCCGCCGCCCTCAAAACGCTGGAAATCTATGAGCGTGACAACCTGTTTGATCATGCGGCCGAGGTCGGCGATTACATGCAGGCGCAACTTCGCGAAATCTTCACTGATCACCCGCTGGTGGGCGAGGTCCGCGGCAAGGGGCTGATCGCGGCGCTGGAACTGGTGTCGAACAAGACCACGGGCGCAACCGTGCCCGGCGGCAAGGGCGGCGCCCTTGCAGTCAAGGCCTGCCAGGACGAAGGCCTGATCCTGCGCGCCGTGGCGGGCAACGCGCTCGCCTTCTGCCCGCCGCTGATCATCACAAAGGCGGAAGTGGACGAAATGCTGAAACGCGCCAAATCCGCCGTGGACAGCACCTATGAAGCGCTGAAGGCCGAAGGGCTGATCGACGGCTAAGCCCACCCTCGCGCCCCGGACTGCCCAAAGACCGGGGCGCGATCTCGGCCCTGCCGATCTGCGTCTCTTCTGCTGTATTTTCCCCTTACTCCCGCCAGCGCTTTGACCTGTAACTGAAACCGGTTTGGTATCAGTAATTGCAGGAGACATGCATATGGTTGAGTTGATCTATGAAGGCACGGAACGCTACGTGATGACCCAGAGCGGCATCGGCTGGTTCAGTTTTCATTTCAACCTGAAGGCCGAAGTCACGGACGCATCATCCACCGGGTTTACCCTGATGCGAAATACCGATCTTGGCATTCCCGGCTTTGATCCGATCCCCGACACCTCTCCCGATGTCTACAACGGGACTGGCCTGCAATTCCAAAGCATCACCCGCGACGGCCACAGTATCCTGACACCGTATTCCGGATTGATCGAGGGCGTCACCGAAACCGGCACCAATTTCACCACAACGGTCACCAATCTCAACATTGATGCAGAAGATTTCTTCCGCGTGTCTGAAACAGACCGCAACCGGGACAATGTGAAATTGTTCAAACAGGTCTTTTCCGGAGATGACTTCTTCGATCTGGGGTCCCGCGGAGACAAGGTCAAAGGCTACAATGGCAATGATGAAATGCTGGGCCGGGGCGGCGGTGACAAGCTTTGGGGCGGGCGTGGCAATGATACCCTCAAGGGCGGCGGCGGCCGTGACCTTTTGCAGGGCGATCAGGGCGATGACATGCTGGTGGGGGGCCGCGGCGCCGACACCTTCAAGTTCAAGGGGCGCAACATCGGCGATGATACGATCGAGGACTGGCGCGATGGGACTGACCTCATCGCCATCAAACACCGCAGCGTTGATGATTTTTCTGACCTGACGCTGACCCAGAATGGCAACGATGCCGTGATTTCCTATCGCGCGGGCAGCATTACCCTGGCCGATACCAATATTTCCGATCTGGACGGGTCGGATTTCCTGTTCTGATTTAAGTCTGCTTCAGGCGCATCGGCGCAGGAACGAAAAACGCCTGATCTCCGGCAGGGGATCAGGCGTTTTGCATCAGCAGTGCGGACGGCTCAGAAAACCTTGTAGGTCATCGTGGTTAGCGAGCGTTCGATATTCGGGATCACCAGCAGGTGGTCGTTGATATACTTCCCGACATCCGCGTCCTTGGGGATGTAAAGCTTCATCAGCAGGTCATATTCGCCGCTGGTGGAGTAGAGCTCGGAATGAATTTCGCGCAGGGCGATATCTTCGGCCACCTTGTAGGTGGTGCCGGGTTTGCAGCGGATCTGGATGAAAACGCAGGTCGACATGGGCGCCCCTTCATTGGGTTTTCTTGAGTAACGATTTGGCCGCTAAGCTGGCACGGCGCGCAGGCAGGCGCAATCCCACAGATGCAGCTGCAACAGGGTCTGAGTTTCGACTTACGCGCTCTTGAGTGAGACAGCCCCAGCACCCTATAAGCGCAGCACCAGCCCATGGGCGCCATATGGCCCAAGGGGCAGTTTGACGAAGGATGGCCCGCAGATGCGCAGCGCTCAGATCACCCGCTCCACCGCCGAGACCGAGATTTCGGTGGAGATCAACCTCGATGGTACCGGGGCATATGACAACCAGACCGGTGTCGGCTTTTTCGATCACATGCTGGACCAACTGGCGCGGCACTCGCTGATCGACATGACCATTCGTGCCAAGGGTGATTACCACATCGACGATCACCACACGGTCGAGGATACGGGTATTGCGCTGGGTCAGGCGTTGGTCGCCGCGCTTGGCGACAAGAAAGGCATCCGCCGCTATGGCGAATGCCACCTGCCTATGGACGATGCCCAGGTGCGCTGCGCGCTGGACCTGTCGGCGCGCCCCTTCCTGATCTGGAACGTAACTCTGCCGACGCCCAAGATCGGCACATTCGATACGGAACTGGTGCGTGAGTTTTTCCAGGCGCTCAGCACCCATGGCGGCATCACCCTGCATATCGACCAGATCCACGGGTTCAACAGCCACCACATCGCCGAAGCGGCGTTCAAGGCCGTGGCCCGCGCCCTGCGCGATGCGGTCGAAACCGACCCGCGCAAGGCAGACGCCATCCCGTCGACCAAGGGCGCGCTCTGACGTCTTTTCAGACCGCAATCAGACCGTGGCGCCCAGCGGCGCGCCACGGCCCCGGCGCAGGATCCATTCCGCGAGCAACAGATTGGGCACCCAGGCCAGCCAGCAGATGATCGGATAGCTGGCCTCAAACCCCACGGTCGCGACCCCGACGGGCAGGTAAACCCGTAGCGTCACAGCCGCCAACGTCAGTGCGGCAGAGCGGATCATCCAGACCCGGTGCTGCGCAATTCGGCGGTTCATCGCATGCCAGATCGCCGTGCCCGTCACCCACAGCCAGAGCAGCGACAACACCCCCAGGCCCGCCGCGGCGACCGGTCCCTCCTCGGTTGTATAGGCCAGCCAGATGCCGCTGATCCCGGCCAGCAGGATCGCGACGCCGTATAGACGCCCCAGCCAGCGGTGCAGCCCACGGCGCCGCTGCCAGACCCTCGTGGAAAACTGCACCGGCAGCAGTGCCAGCGAGATCGGCGCAAGGCCGATGTGCAGGTAGAGCATCAACGGCCGCTCCAACGCGTGATGCAGCATCGCGGGCATCACCAGCGCGATATCGGCAATCAGGAACCGGTAAGATCCCACCGCGATCAGCACCGCAGACACCCACATCGTCATGATAACCCATCTGGGATAGCCCATCGTCCGGGTTTCACTCGACATCTCATCCCTCCTTGCGCCCTTGGGCGACTCAAACTTTACACTGTCAAGTTAACATCTGGCAGGCAAACTTGACGCCGTCAAGATGAAGGGCGATACCTGCCGCATGACAAAAGAAGACGTGAAAAGCCGCCACCACCACGGCGACCTGAAGGCCGCTCTGATCAAGGCAGGCATCGATCTCCTGGAGGAAGGTGGCCTCAGCGCGCTGTCTTTGCGCAAATGCGCTGCACGCGCCGGGGTGTCGCACTCGGCGCCCGCGCATCATTTCGACGGGCTGGCGGGGTTGAAACAAGCCATCGCCGAGGAAGGCTTCCGTCTGTTCTCATCCTACCTGCAAAGCGCCTGCGACAGCGGCGCACAGGATCCCCACGGGCGGGTCCACTCGCTGTGCCGGGGCTATCTGCAATTTGGGCTGGATCATCCCGGCATCCTCGCGGTGATCTTTGGCGATCAGGGACTTGCGGGTCTGGTCCATGGCGGCGGCAAGGAAGAGGCCGACGCCTATCTGACCTTACGCGCGGTGGCCGCGCCCTTTGTGGCGCCCGGTCAAGACCGACTGGTGGTGGAAACCCAGATCTGGTCGCTGATCCACGGGTTTACCCTGCTCTACCTCGCCGGGGAGTTCGGCAACCCGCCCCCCCCCATCGACGACGGCCCTTTGACGCAGGTGATCGCCCTTCTGGACCGGCTGGAGCCTGTAGCGCCCTCTTGACCCCGGGACGGTTTCCGGCCACTTCAAAGACGCAAGACAGGAAGGACCAGGCCCCATGCTGACGGCGATCATCGATTACGAAAGCGGCAATCTCCACTCTGCCGAAAAAGCCTTTCAGCGCATGGCGCGCGAAATGGACGCGGGTGAGGTTGTGGTCACATCCGACGCCGATGTGGTGGCCCGCGCAGACCGTCTGGTGCTGCCCGGCGATGGTGCCTTTCCCGCCTGCGCCGCCGAGCTGCGCGGTCACAAGGGCATCTATGATGCCATGGTCCACGCGGTCGAGGACAAGGGACGTCCTTTCCTTGGAATCTGCGTCGGCATGCAGCTGATGGCCACCACCGGCCACGAATACGAAGACACCCCCGGTCTGGACTGGGTGGGCGGCGATGTGGTGAAGATCACCCCCGAGGATCCCGCCCTGAAGGTGCCACATATGGGCTGGAACGATCTGGTGATCGACCACGACCACCCGGTGTTTGCAGGTATTTCATCGGGCGATCACTGCTACTTCGTGCATTCCTACCATTTCCGCGTCGCGGACCCGGCCGAGCGGCTGGCGCATGTGGACTATGGCGGCGATGTTACCGCCGTCATCGGCAAGGGCACCATGCTGGGCATGCAGTTCCACCCGGAGAAAAGCCAACACGTCGGCCTGCGCATGATCGGCAATTTCCTGACCTGGGCGCCCTGACGCCGCCCCTGCTCCCGCTGCGGCTTAGGCTGCGCTTTTGCGTAAAGACACCGGAGCGCAGCCATAAGCCTTACGAAAGGCGCGGGTGAAGCCTTCGGGGGAATCATAGGCATAGCGGCGGGCCACCGCCTCGACCCGATCACCGCGCAGCATGTCCTGCCGCGCCAGTGTCAGCCGCCAGCGCCGCAGATAATGCATCGGGCTTTCCCCGACCTGCTGGGAAAACAACTCGGAAAACCGTGACAGGGACAGGCCCGCCTCGGTCGCTAGATCTTGCGTGGTCCAGACCCGGCCCGGATGGTCATGCATCGCCACGATGGCGCGGGCCAGCCGCGCATCAGAAAGCCCCGCCAACAGGCCCGGCTCCGCCGTGCCCACCTCGATTAGGTGCCGCAACAGCCGCACCATGGCCGCCTGCCCCAGGCTGGCCAGAATACTCTCGGCGCCGCAGCGGTGCACGGCCAGCTCCTGCTGCATCAGATCGAGCACCGCGCACAGCCCTGTCGCGTCAGCCAAAGCCACTTCGACCCGCACCGGCAATGCAGCCACCAGCGGATTATGCTCCCCGGCCCAGTCCACCCGCAGCGCAAGGCTGGGTCCGTCTTCTGCCTGCGGCACCGCCCCACCGGCAAAGAACACCAGCCGCGCCAAAGCCCCGTCCGGATCAGTATAGACACGCAGGTTTGCCGCCTCCGGCGTTGCCACCTCGACCGTCATGCGAAACCGGGCCATCAGGCTCGACAATCTGTCCATTATCTCTCTCCCGTGCAGAGTTCCGGTGTTTTTGTCAGATTTTTCGGATTTTTCAAGCACTGATCCGTTGCACAAGGCCACCACCATCACTCACGGCCGCTTATGCGGCAGCAACATTCATACTCGGAGACCTGCTATGCTGATCCCCCGCCAGAAAACCCCGAACCTGTCCCTGCCGCTGCTGGGCGGCGGCACCTTTGATCTGTCCAAGGCAGACAGCGAACGCGGCACCGTCATCTGTTTTTACCGGGGCCTGCACTGCCCGATCTGCGCCAACTACCTGAAAGAGCTGGAAAAGAAGACCGCCGATTTCGCTGAGCGCGGCGTTGCCACCATCGCCATCAGCGCCGATGGCGAAGAGCGCACCCAGGCGATGGCCGACAAGATCGAAGCCAAATCCCTGCGCTTTGCCTATGATCTGCCGCTGGACGTGGCAAAGGAATGGGGTCTTTACATCTCAACCTCGCGTGGCACTACCTCGATCGGTCTGGAAGAGCCCGCGCTGTTCTCTGAACCCGGCCTGTTCATGGTGACCCCCGAGCAGACCCTCTACTACGGCTCGGTTCAGACCATGCCCTTCGTGCGTCCGCATTTCTCGGAACTGGTGTCGGCCCTCGATTTCGCCATCGCCAACGACTATCCGGCGCGCGGCGAATACACCGGCGCTGTCTGATCGGCCTGCCTGATAGGCCTACCTGATAGACCGGTCTGACGGAGCAGTCGGACCGGTCCCAGAGATCAACGCGCCGCGGGTGAAGCTTCCAATCTGGCGCGTTGTTCCCGCCGGGCTGCCCTCCCGCAGTCCGGCACCGGCGTTTGCGCTAGGCGAACCGACGCCTTCCCAAGCACAACCGCAATTTCCAGCCACCTTTTCTTGACAATTTTTATCTGCCTTTGTAGCACAGCCCTGCCAGGTACCGGACTCTGAGGCCCAATGCCCAGTCGCCGTGCAGCAGATCTGCCGCATCCCAGACCCAGCGAATCACTCGAATTTTGCAACGCGAACACGGTCACGCCCGGCCCCATCTGACGCTTGTCATGCGATCAGCGATGGGTCGGCACAGGAGATGCCATGACGATCACCATCACAACCGGCAACAGCCAGGTTACCGACTTCACCGCCTATATCGAAGACTTCAGCGCCAATTTCGAATCCGCCGGGCGCGGTGTCTTCTCCAACGGCCTGGGCGGCGATTACGCCGGCGCCGAGGCACAGATCACCGACACCGCAACCCCGGATGCACAGGCCTATATCCTGCGCGATGACATTGTTTACAGCATGAGCACCCACACGCTCAGCGGGACGGTCAGCGGAATTGAACTGGGCTATGGCGCCACCGCAACCGACGCGGAGAACGGCACCCAGGACATCGCGCTGGATCAGCTGGATTATTCCATCGAATTCGCCCCCGCTGTCGATGGCGCCGATGCTTCGGCGGCGCTGATCTACGGCATGCTGGATGCGGATTTCGAACCACTGATCGATCAGCTTAAAGCGCAGAACATCCGCTTCTTCGGCTCCGGTGGTGATGACAGCTTCAGCGGCTACGGCAATGACGATCGCTTGAAGGGCGGCGCGGGCAATGACGACCTGCAGGGCAACCGCGGCGAGGACGTTCTGATCGGCGCCAAGGGCCGTGACACGCTGCTCGGCGGTGCGCAGGACGACAAGCTGAAAGGCGGGCTTGGCCGTGACGTTCTGAAAGGCGGCAAAGGCGAGGATACTCTGCTGGGCGGCGCCCACGCGGACAAACTGAAAGGCGGTGCGCATAACGACGTGCTGAACGGCGGCGGCGGCCGCGACAAGCTGATCGGTGGCAGCGGCGAGGATACCTTTATCTTCAAAGGCAACTTTGGCCGCGACGTGGTCCGGGACTTCACCATTGGTGAGGACGTTCTGGACCTCTCTGCTCTAACGGATGAGGCGACCAGCCTCGACGCCTTTGTCGATGCCGCGACCGACACGGGCAGCCGCGTGATCTACGACATGGGCGATGATGGGCAGAACGTCATCATCCTGAACGGCGTCAGCCTGGATGACCTCACGGCGGATGATTTCCTCTTCTGATCACCCCTACCTCTCCGCCAGCTCCCCATTACGGGGGCTGGCCCCAGCCGATGCCACACAGCAATCAAACATACGGCAATTGTGACGGCACGGCGATGGACAGGGCGCCCGCTTCGCGGCATATGGAACCGGTGTGAAACCCGTTCAGGCCCCGCCCCTTTGCAGATCAGACTGGAAAAATTCGACCATATCGAAGGCCGCCACCGCTATTGCGTGCTGCGGCTAAGCCAGACCCTGTTTGGCGACTGGTGCGTCGAACAGGCCCTGGGTCCGATCGCCGCCCCCGGAGGTCAGGAACGGCGCGCCTATTTCAACCAGCACGCCGAGGCGATGCATCTGTTCGAAACGGTGCGGGACCGGCAGGTCCGCCGTGGTTTTGTGCCGATCCCGGTTCAGCTTGGGCTACTATGATCCACGTCCCGGCGCGTCCATGCGGCGGGAGATCACTTCACCCGTTTCTCAGTTGACCCGTTTCCAGGTCTGTCCCCGGCAGATCAGCCCGCCTGCGACGCACCCCTTGACGGTCAGGCGGTTGCCGTCCAGCGACATCTTGGACTTGTAGGTCTTGTCCGCATCGGGCGCCCAGATCTTACCCCCGGAATAGCTGCCGCCACCATCGGCCTTCATATCCCAGATCAGCTTCTTGCCCAGATGCTCATAATCCGCCGACACGCCGCCATTTGTGTCATAGGCGGTGGCGATGGTGCCGCAAATGCTGGCTCCGCAGGGCGCAATATCCACGTGCAAATAACCGCCTTCATCGCCCTCCTCGGTCTTCCATTTGCCAGCAACCTGATCGGCCAGCGCGCCGGTGGCCAGCGACATCGCCAGCGCCAGACCCAATGTGACTGTCTTCATCTCAAAACCTCCCTGTTTGCCCCACCTTGGCGCGGCATGTGGTTTTCAGGCAAGCTTGACTTTGGGTCGCGTTGCAATCCCGGCGCCGACCGTGCCATAGAACCGCCAAAACCCAGCCGCCAGCCCGGCGGCGCCCATTGATGACAAAGGCCAGCGACATGATCCTTTATCCCGCCATTGACCTCAAGGACGGCCAGGCCGTGCGCCTTCTGCATGGCGACATGGACAAGACCACAGTGTTCAACGACAACCCCGCCGCCCAGGCGCTGGAGTTCGTCGAAAAGGGCTGCGAATGGCTGCACCTCGTCGATCTGAACGGTGCCTTTGCAGGTGAGCCGGTGAACGCCGCCCCGGTCGAGGAAATCCTCAAGCAATGCAAGGTGCCCGCACAGCTGGGCGGCGGCATCCGCGACATGAAGACCATCGAAAACTGGATCGACAAGGGGCTGGCCCGGGTGATCCTTGGCACTGTAGCGGTGGAAAACCCCGATCTGGTGCGCGACGCAGCGCGCGAATTCCCCGGCAAGGTGGCCGTCGGCATCGACGCCCGCAACGGCAAGGTCGCAACCAAAGGCTGGGCCGAGGAAACCGACGTGATGGTCACCGATCTTGCACGATCCTTCGAGGACGCAGGCGTTGCCGCCATCATCTACACCGACATCATGCGCGATGGCGCGATGAAGGGCCCCAACGTGCAGGCCACTGCCGATCTGGCCAATGCGGTCTCGATCCCGGTGATCGCCTCCGGCGGGGTCTCCTCGCTTGAGGACCTCCGGGCGCTGAAATCCTGCGGGGCACCGCTCAATGGCGCCATCTCGGGCCGCGCGCTTTATGATGGCGCCATCGACCTTGGCGAGGCACTGGAGCTTCTCAAAGGCTGATGGCCGCCTGCCCCCCCGGTGCTTGCGTCTCCCTCACCGATTGCATTTATCACGCTGCCCTGCGATGGTTCTGCATATGTCGATCCAGAACCATCGCATGACAGTCCTTTGGCGCAAACTCTGGCCCTATGCCGCCGCCGTGGCGGGGCTGCTGTTCTGTTTCTATCCGGCCTACTTGGTTGAATGGTCCTACGCTTTTGCGGAAGAACACGGATGCACCCTGAACGAAGGGGGAAGGTATCCTTGTATCGTAGACGGGATTGATCACGGCACGGAGCTCTACAATGCCTATGCCTCCGGCTGGTATCTGCTCTTCACCCTTCCTTTTGCAGTTGGGATTGCTGCATATCTCCTGCTCCTCGTCATACGCGATGTAAGTCGCTGGGTTTCTGTACTGCGTTCAAAGGAGAGCTAGCCAACAGCGACAGCACTGGAACCTCTGGCCAAAGGCCGAGGAAGCGCATAGAACCGCTGCCAGAAGTAAAGGGCCTAGATCTCATGCTGAAAACCCGCATCATCCCCTGTCTCGATGTCGCCGATGGCCGCGTGGTCAAGGGCGTGAACTTCGTCGGCCTGCGCGATGCGGGCGATCCCGTGGAGGCGGCCAAGGCCTATGATGCGGCGGGCGCTGACGAGATCTGTTTCCTCGACATCCACGCCACCCATGAAAACCGCGGCACCATGTTCGACATGGTGCGCCGCACCGCCGAGCAGTGCTTTGTGCCGCTCACCGTGGGCGGCGGTGTACGCACCAAGGAAGACGTGCGCGCGCTTCTGCTGGCCGGGGCCGACAAGGTCTCCTTCAACTCCGCCGCCGTTGCCAACCCCGATGTGGTGGCCGAGGCCGCCGCGCAATTCGGCAGCCAGTGCATCGTGGTGGCGATCGACGCAAAGACCGTCGCCCCCGGCAAATGGGAGATCTTCACCCATGGCGGGCGCCGCGAAACCGGTATCGACGCGGTGGAGTTTGCCAAGACAGTTGTGGCCAAGGGCGCAGGCGAGATCCTGCTGACCTCGATGGACCGCGACGGCACCAAATCCGGCTTCAACCTGCCCCTGACCCGCGCGATCTCGGACGCGGTGGATGTGCCGGTGATCGCCTCGGGCGGGGTCGGCACACTTGACCACCTTGTCGAAGGTGTCACCAAGGGCGGCGCCTCGGCGGTGCTGGCCGCTTCGATCTTCCACTTCGGCGAATATACCATCCAGGAGGCCAAGGAGCACATGGCCGCCGCCGGTATCCCGATGCGCCTCGGCTGAGAAAGGCTCACCGCCATGACCCTGCTGCACGACCTCGAAACCACCATCCAATCCCGCAAGGGCGCGGACCCTAGCAGCTCCTGGACCGCAAAACTCCTGTCCAAGGGGCCCGAGAAATGCGCCGAAAAATTCGGTGAGGAAGCCATCGAGGCCATCATCGAAGCCGTAAAGGACAACAAGGCAAAGCTCGCCAGCGAAGGCGCCGATGTGCTTTATCATTTTCTGGTAATGCTTGCCGCCCGCGATGTGGCGCTGGACGAGGTCCTTGCCGTTCTGGCCGAACGTCAGGGCCTGAGCGGCATCGCAGAAAAAGCCGCCCGCCCAAAAGGCTAACCCCTGCTCCTCCAGACCCCCGCTCTGATCCGGGTCAAGGGCCGCGCCAGCGGCCGCGCAAGGCGCGGTTCACCCTTGAGGCGGAACAGATCGGATAACACTCGCCATGGCGCTTCAGGGCAGACCTGCCCCTGAAGCGCCTCTCAGCGGATCCTTTGCCGCCGCGCGTCAGCGCGGCGCCCGGCCCAACGGGAGCCTTCACATCTTTGATGTGACGCGCGACGGGCGGGAGCCCCCCAGCGCGCTACAGTTTCGACGAAATGATACCAGTGGCAAACCCGCCCATGCGGAGTTCGCCGAACAGGCGCTGGTATTCGATCTTGGGGCAGCGGTTCTGAATCACGTCAACGCCGCGCGCCTCGGCCTTGGCGGCGGCCTCGGCGTTCTCGACGCCGATCTGCATCCAGATGGTCTGAAGATCCGGGAACAGCTCGAGCGCCTCATCCACAATGGGTGGCACCGCTTCGGAGCGGCGGAAGATATCGACCATATGCACCGGTTCATCGATCTCTGACAGGCTGGCGCGCACGGTGGCGCCGAACAGCCGCTTGCCCGCGTGGCCGGGATTGACCGGAATCACCCGGTAGCCCTTTAGGCCAAGGTAGCGTGCCACATAGTAGCTGGGGCGCACAGAATTCATCGACACCCCCACCACCGCGATGGTCCGGGTCCGTTTCAAAATCTTGCGCAAAAGGTCGTCGCTATAGCTGGTCATGGCCAGACCCTACTGTGCTGCCGCCGCGTGGAAAAGCCAAATTCGCGGCATTGGGCGACGGAAAACCGACGGCAATAACGAACCGGCCAGTGAGCACATCGGCATCCCCAAAAAGAAAAAAGCGCCCGGAAGGGATCCCGGGCGCGAGGTATGGAACGAGGGACAGTGAAAAAGGTCTACGGATGTTCCGTTCCGCAGCCCTGAATTATATGTGGGGCTTCGGGACAGGCTTTTAAAGGGGCCCGATGTTTGGAAGGGTTTTGCAGGGGCTTTGAAGGGCTTACGTCACCAAATGTCGCCGCAGATCCCTTTACTCGGGGTGCAAGGCAGCGGGCCAATGGGCGTCGGCTTCGGCGATCAGCTGCGCCGCCTGTGCCCGCCACCGCGTCAGCGCCCCCTCATTGTTCAAAAGGAACAGCCGCCCGTCCACGATCACCCACAGTTGCGGGTCCCCGGCCTTCAACACGCCCCGCGCCATGGCAGAGGCGCAATAGCCACCGAACATCGGTGCATAGGCACGCGGGTTCATTTCAAACCGGATCTGATTGCTTTGAGACGCGAAACGCCAGATGACACCTTTCCACACAACGGAATAGCGTGCCTGCCCCGCCACGGCCTCTCCGACGTCGAAAAAGGCCACCGTGTCATAACCGCCAAGCGCCACCCCTTCGCGCGCCGCAAACAGGGGCGAATCCGCCAGCGCGCCCCGGGGCGGGACGGACAACAGGACGGCAGCAACCAGAACGAACAGGCGCAGAAACAAGAGACGACTCCACAGGATCAATTTGAGATGACCCAATTCTGCCCCATGCGTATCAGGCTGAACAGGCGTGTTACGAATAAGTGAACGCCGTGTGTCTGCGGCCACAGGGCCGGTCTGATCTCATTCGGAAAGGCGTCGGGTACCCCCCACCAGCCTGACTCAGTCGAAAATATCCTCGATCACGTCAAATGCCTCAGACAACACTTTTTGAAACATGCTTTTGCGTTTCTTGCGCGGCTTGCTCTTCTTCGGCTTATAGGCGGGTTTCACCGGCGCAGGCTGGTGCGAAATCTTGGACCGCGACGCGGGCACAGCCGTCGCCGGGGTTTTGGCGCCCTTGCCCGGCGCCAGTGGCCGGGCCTTTTGCGCTGAAAGCGGCGCCCCGCAGGTTCCGCATATCAGCGTGGACATGCCGCGCCCGCCCGGCACAAAGGACGATTGAACGCCGCAGTAACAACAACTGAGGATCTTACCTCCGGAAATGCTGGAATGTGCGATGCCTGCCTCCTGTCTGCTTAGGATCTTTCTCTGGAAGCATATAGGGCGATTGCCGCAGCATTTGAGACGTTGAGCGATCCGAATCCCCCGGCAAAGTCGATTTTCACCAGCTGATCCACGGTTTCCTTGGTCTTTTGCCGCAGCCCCGGCCCCTCGGCGCCGAGCACCAGCGCCACTGGGCGGTCCTTGCGCCCTTCCAGCGCCTGTTCGATGGTCTGCTCTGCCTCGCCATCGAGGCCCAGCACCAGAAAGCCCATATTCTGCAGTTCGGTGATGGTATCCGAGAGGTTGCGCATCCGCAGATAGGGCTGACGTTCCAGCGCGCCGCTGGCGGTTTTCGCCAGAGCGCCGGTTTCGGGCGCCGAGTGATGGCGGGTGCCGATCACGGCGCTGGCGCCCAGCACCTCGGCCGAACGTAGAATCGCGCCAACGTTATGCGGGTCAGTCACCCGGTCCAGCAGCAGAACCCGCGGCACTTCGGCGCCGATGCAGTTTTCCGCAAGACTGCCCCAGTTGAGCGGTTTCACCTCCAGCGCCGCGCCCTGGTGCACCGAATTGGGATCCAGCGGCGCGTTGAACTTGCGCGGATCGACCACCTCGGGTTCGATCCTGGCAGCCGCGATGGCCTCTTCCAGCTTGTTCTGGGCATTCAGCGTCACAATCAGCCGCAGTTTCTCACGGCGCGGGTTCATCAGCGCATCGCGCACCGCGTGCAGGCCAAACAGCCAGACGGTTTCGCTCGCGCCTGCCTTCTTGGCCTGTTCCTTTTCGATGACCCACTGGGGTTTCTTGGTGGGTTTCTTCGACATTGCTCTCTCCGACAAAAGGAATTTCAGGCCAGCGCAGAAAACTTGGTATTTTCCTGTTGACGCCCGTTGGTGCCGCTAGTAATCACGCCTCCACGTTAGGTGCAACACTCACCTGACAGTGGGCGACAGGCCGCAAGGTGTGGCAGGGGACTGTAACTCCCTCGCGGAGACGCACGCCTGGTTCGATTCCAGGGTCGCCCACCATCTTCCTCCTAGAAATAATTGATATTTTCATCGGGAATGATGGTGGCATCCGCCCGTGTCGGGTCTAGGTCTCCCAATACAGCACTCCCCATCGCTTCAGCTCTGGCAGCCGGTTTTGCCCCGTTTCCAGCCTCATATTCCCCTTCCCCTGCCCCCATAACGGGCACCTGTTTCGGGTCAGATTCCCCTAAAGGCCCCGCCCCCGGCAGGATGCAAAAAGACCCGGTACAGGACCGGGTCAATCTTCAAAAATCACTGATATCCGGCAGCGGAGACCGCGCCCTGAGGCGTCACTCTGCCGGGGTTTTGACCGCCTGCATCACCCAGGCCTCCAGCGCATCAAGATCGGCCTCAGCCGCCTCTGCCATACCGCCGGAGAAATCCTTGAAAGCCTCCACATTCATCCGGTTGACGCCAGAAACGACCGGGATCCCCATGGCGAGCGCCTCGCCAATGACGGGGCGCATGCCGCGGCCATCGGCCTCGTGCTTACCGAACTTGTTGACCAGAAGCACCTGCGGTGCGGGCGTCTGAGCAAGGCTCTCAGTGACCTGCCCTACCGCCTGCTCCAGCGCACCGGGGTTCAAGCGGCAGCCGCGGGCCTCTGGCCCCAGAGACTGGGAAATGCGGATCACCTCATCCCCCGGCAGCACCCGCACATCCATGTCGCAGAGCTTGTCATCATAGCATTCGGTATTGGTCTGGACGATTCCCGCCAGACGCAGCCCGCGCGTCTGCAAACGCTCGGCCAGCGCGGTCAGCAGCCGGTCGGTGGCGCCGCGTTCAGTGGTCATGACATAGGCCAGGCTCATCGGGAGACCTCACTTGGTTGTGGTTCTGTTCAGCGAAACAGATCCTAGCGCGGTTTCAGGGAGTGGGCCAGAGGGGCATTTGCCGCGCCACCAGAGGGGCAGCGCGGCAAGAAAAGGTGACTTAGAGACCCAGCGCGTGGCGGCGTTCCTCGGCAAAGCCTTGCACGATCCGGTCGGCAATCAGCGCCAGAATCGCCATCGCCGCGCCAGCAGAGATGCCCAGCCCCACATCCGCCTGCCCCAGCGCGAGGTAGATCGACTGACCCAGACCGGTGGTGCCGATCAGCGCTGCGATCACCAGCATGGCAAAGGCATAAAGGATGGTCTGATTGAGCCCCAGAAGGATGGTCGGCGCCGCGTAGGGCGCCCGCACATCGCGCATCATCTGCCAGCGGGTCGCGCCCGAAGCGGTCGCGGCCTCGATCATCTCGGCGGGTGTCTCGGTCAGACCATGACGAGTATAGCGGATCATCGGCACGATGGCATAGGCCATGATGGCGAGGAAGGCCGAGAACTCGCCAATCTGGAACACCATCAGCACCGGGATCAGGAAGACAAACAGCGGGATCGTCTGCAGCATATCGCAGATCGGGCGCACCACGCGCCAGACCATGGGCGAGGCTGCCGAAGCAAGGCCGATGGCACCGCCAAGAACCGCGCAGGCAAAGACCGAGGCACCTGAGAGGTAAAGCGACAGAAGCGCCCGTTCCCACAGGCCAGACAACAGGATCGTTATCAACAGAACCACAGACAGCGCCGCCAGACGCACGCCGCCTGCAACAAAGGACAAAGCCCCTACCCCGACCAGCACAAAGGGCCAGGGAAGCTGCGAAATTCCCGTTTCCAGCATGCCCGTGGCGATCAGGATCACCACACCCAGCGTCAGCTTGCCGCGATAGGCACAGTACAATCCTGCAACGGCGCCTGCAGCAAAGAGCGCAAGGCTCATCCCCGTGGTCCAGACAAAGCCCCAGGTGAAAGGCAGCACCGCCTGGTCAAGCCCGATCCGCAGCGGCAGCAGCACGTAGAACATCACGCCGTTCTTGACGCTGGTCAGCAGCTCGGCATTGGCACTTGTAAAGGCCGACAGGCCCGCGTCGACACGATCCGCCGTACTGTCGAACAGCGCATAGTCGCCCGGATGCTGCAGCTGGCCGTAAAAGGCCAGACTGACGATTGCGCCGAGCACAAGGATTGCCAGCGACACGCGCCCGTCATAGCTGCGGCGCCTTTCATCGGCGAGCGTGCCGCTCATCCGGTCGATCAGGATGGCAAAGATCACGATCACAAAACCGGCCAGCAGGCTGGCACCGAACTGCGCCTTGCGCATGGTCAGCAGCACTTCCCAGCCGATGTCGTCAAAACCCCCGATAACGGCAGCGATGATCACCATCGATAGGGCCGCCATCAGGCATTGGTTGACACCCACCATGATCTGGGTGGCAGCGGCGGGGATTTCCACCTGAAACAGCTGCTGCATGCGGGTGCCACCAGCCATCACGGCGGCTTCCTTGATTTCCGGTTCGATCCGCTCCAGCCCCAGCATCACGTTGCGGGCCATCGGCGGCGCCGCATAGATGGCCGAGGCGATCAGCCCCACCACCGGACCAAAGCCGAAAAGCACCAAGAGGGGCGTCAGATAGGCAAAGGTCGGCACCGTCTGCATCACGTCCAGGAGCGCCTGAACCGGCGCCCGCACCCGAGGGTATTCATTG
Source organism: Phaeobacter sp. SYSU ZJ3003 (assembly GCF_041300735.1). NCBI lineage: Bacteria > Pseudomonadati > Pseudomonadota > Alphaproteobacteria > Rhodobacterales > Roseobacteraceae > Phaeobacter > Phaeobacter sp. SYSU ZJ3003. The sequence goes on from NZ_PXNU01000037.1 coordinate 24,249, forward strand.
GCCAGCACGCCAATGGCACCGCCAACCAGCAGCGCCAGCGGCACCGAGACCGAGACCAGCGCCAGCGTGTTCATGCTTTCGGGCCAGTAACCCGAGGCGAGCACAGCACCCAGCCCCACCGCAGCCATCAGCGCCATCGCCAGCCCCCCAAGGCGCCAGCCCAGCGCCACCGTGGCCGCGATCAGCAATGGCCAGGGCGTTTCGCTCAAGATCCAGCCTGCGGCCTCCATCGGATAGGCCATCAGGGCAGAAAACATTCGGGCTGCCGGTTTGATCAGGGCCAGAAAACTCTCCATCCCGCTGCCGACCCAATCGGTCGCGGGAAGCACCCAGCCTTTGGGGAATGAAACAAGCCAGGGCGCGACGCCTTCCAGCGCCAGACACAGAATGCCCACCACCAGCGCGATCAGCGCGGCGCGGCTGCCTTTGCTGAGCGTCATCATGCCGCCGGATCCACCTGCAGGGCCGCCGCCAGATCTGCCGGGTTCACCACGCCCAGCAGCGCGCCATTTTCGTCACGCACCGGCACGGGTTCATACAGCTCCATGCAGCGCGCCAGCGCCGCATCCAGCGTCATGTCGCGGCGCAAACCCGGATCGTCGGGGCCATGGGACAGATCCCCGCCAGTTTGCATGACCGAGGCCACATGAGCGTGCTGCCCCTTCGCGACATCCTTGGAGAATTCACGCACGTAATCATCCACCGGGTTCAGCACGATGTCCGAAGGTGTACCGATCTGCACGATCTTGCCATCGCGCATGATGGCGATGCGGTCGGCCAGCTTCAGCGCCTCATTGATGTCATGGGTGATAAAGACGATTGTGGTTTTCAGCTTGGCCTGAATGTCGAGGAATTCATCCTGCAACTGGCGGCGGATCAGCGGATCCAGAGCCGAAAACGGTTCATCCAGGAACCAGACGGAACAATCCGCCACGAGGGATCGCGCGATGCCGACCCGCTGGCGCTGCCCGCCGGACAGTTCGCGTGGGAAATTCTTTTCGCGCCCGCCAAGGCCGACCAGTTCGATCACCTGCTGCGCCTTCGCCAGCCGGTCCTTCTTGCGCATCCCCTGCACCCTCAGCGGATAGGCGACATTTTCGGCCACGCTCATATGCGGGAACAGGCCGAAGTGCTGGAACACCATGCCCAGCTTGTTTCGGCGCAGCTCGATCAGCCGTTTCGGGCTGGCGGTGCGGATGTTTTCGCCGTCGATCAGAATATCGCCGCCGGTGCCCGGCAAGAGCTGCGAGATACAGCGGATCAGCGTCGACTTTCCCGACCCGCTGAGCCCCATGATGACGAACAACTCGCCCTCTTTCACTTCGAATGTGGCGTCCTGCACCGCGGGCGTCAGCCCCTTGGCGCGCAGCGCCGCGGCAGCCTCTTCGGCAGATTGAGTTTCAGACAGCGCCTGTTTCAGAGCACTGTCCGCATGGGCGCCGAACACCTGCCAGACATTCTGGCAGGTGATGGCTGGTGTCGACGTGTCACTCACGGCGCTTTGGCTCACTTCAGCGCGGCGTCCACGACCGGACGCCACTTGTCCTCATTGGCCGCCATCCAGTCGGCAACCACTTCCTCGACGCTGCCACCATCAACGTCGATGGCGCCCATCATCGGCTGCTGGTCTTCAACGGCCAACGTGTAGGACGACAGGATCTCATGCGCTGCGGGCCAGGTTTCGGCCAGACCGGACCAACCCGCCTTGAAGATGCGCGAGGGGGCAAAATCGCAATCGTTGACCGCGTTGGGGTTCGGGCCCCATGCCGGATCGGTAAAGCAGGCCTCTTCGCCCTCGGGCAGGTCGACGAACTGCACGTCATAGGCGGACATCGCCCAATGGGGTTGCCAGAAGGTGATCAGCAGCGGCGTCTTGCGCTCGGTCGCGGCGCGCAGCTCGACGATCAGCGCGGCCTCGGAACCCGCGGGAACCGCCTTGAAAGGCAGATCAAGACCGGCCATGCGGTCGGCCCCGGGGGTGCCCCAGTCGGCCGGGTAATCCACCAGACGGCCCTGCGGCAGGGTTTCGGCAGTGGCGAACTGCGGCGCGCAGGCCTTCAGCGCCTCCCATGCGGGCAGACCCGGGCACAGCTCAGCCACATGGGCGGGGTAAGCAATGCCTTCCTTGGCGTCGAGTTCCAGATCACCCAGTTCCTCGACGGTGCCTTCGGCGACCTTCTTGGCATATTCGTCCGATACGTTGGAGGACCAGATTTCCAGCGTCGCGTGGATGTCACCATCCGCGATCGCCTGGAACTGGTTCATCATGCCGGCCGAGACATATTCGACCTTGTAGCCCGCAGCCTTCAGCATCTCACCAGCGATGTGAGTGGTGACGTGCTGGCCAGTCCATTCGTTGACTGCCAGTTTGATCGGCGTGTCCACCGCACCCAGATCAGCCGCTGCCGCGGCACCGGAAAGCATGGCAGAAGCGCCCAGCGCCAGTGCAAAAGAAGTTGATTTCATGGATGTCATCCCCGTTCTGTGGGCGCATCAGGCGGACCCGAAGTCCCGCGCCCTTATGTGATTGTGGTCGTCTGGTGTCGCGGACTGCGCAGCCCATCGGCCGTCATCTGCCGTTTCGCCACCGCCGGTCCAAGCCGCTCATCTCCGCGTATTGATGATCCAGTGTGACCGCCTACAGGACAAGGTTTTGCCTTTAATACGACCATTTGTCGAGCATTCACGGCGCTGCCGACGCATTTTCTTGATTTTCCATTTAAATTTTTGGATGGAAATTCAATTTTGAGACCGGATACCCCGTACCTCCGCCTGGCGATGCACGCCTCAGAAAGAATCAGGGGCGGCACAGATGATCGGTCGCCCCTTTCTAGTTTCAGGTTGTTACAGCACCCGCGCAAGCCGCAGCATCGCTGCAGTCACCGTGCTCAGCTGTTCTGGCGTGCTGATAAATGGCGGCATCGTATAGATGTTATGACCAAAGGGACGCAGGAACACGCCGGTGTCCGGCGCCAGCGCATGGGCTTCATCAGCGGACACCGGATGATCCATCTCGATCACGCCAATCGCCCCCAGAACCCGCACATCCCGCACCCCTGGCAGGTCGCGCGCCGGGGCCAGCTCTGCCAGCATCTGCGCCGCGATATCTGCAATGCGCCCCCGCCAATCCTGCCCGGTCAGCACATCGATCGCAGCGCAGGCAGCAGCGCAGGCCAGTGGATTGGCCATATAGGTCGGTCCATGCATGAAGATACCGGGATTGCCGCCACCGATGCCTTCCGCCACCCGGTCATTGGTCAACGTCACCGCAAAGGAAATATGCCCACCTGTCAGCCCCTTGCCGAGGCACAGGATATCCGGCTCAACCGAACAGAAATCGGTGGCGAACATCTGTCCGGTGCGGGCAAAGCCAGTGGCGATCTCATCAAAGATCAACAGGACGCCGAATTCATCGCAGAGCGCCCGCGCCTGGCTGAGGTACTCGGGGTGGTAGAAATACATGCCCCCCGTACCCTGCACCACCGGCTCCAGAATAAACCCAGCGATGCGGTCCTGCCCGGCCTCCAGCACCCGGCGCAATTCGCCGAGGCCGTTTTGCTCGGGGTCCGGGTTCCAGTCCTGCCCCATCGCCACCGGCGGGCGAGAGACGAAATGCTGAACGCTGAGCGCGCCCTGAAACAGGTGATGCATGCCGGTGTCGGGATCGCAGACGCTCATCGCCTTCCAGGTGTCCCCGTGATAGCCCGAGCGCACGGTGGCAAATTCGCTGCGCCCCGGTTGCCCCATGGCGTGCTGGTATTGCACCGCCATCTTCATCGCCACCTCGACCGAGACCGAGCCGCTGTCGCAGTAAAAGATCCGCTGCAGGCTGTCCGGCGTGATTTCCAGCAGCCGCCGTCCCAGCTCCACCGCCGGCTCATGGGTTAACCCGCCGAACATCACATGTGGCAGGGTGTCGATCTGTGCCTTCATGGCCGCCGTGATCACCGGATGCCGGTGCCCGTGCATCATGCACCACCACGAGGACATGGCGTCGATCAGACGGGTGCCGTCCTCCAGCGTGATATGGACGCCTTCCGCTTCCTTTACCAGAAAGGTCCGGCCGGGTTTGGTGACATTGGTATAGGGGTGCCAGAGGTGTTTCTTGTCAAACTCCAGCGGGGTCAGCGGCGGGGTCATCGGGATGTCCTTCCTTCAGGTCAGCGCCATGCGGATGGTGGCAAGGTCGACATGCGCGGCGCAGGCCTCGGCCAGCGTCACCGGGGTCAGCGGATCCAGATGCGGCAGCCGTCCCAGATGCGGCACCTGCCCGAACTGGCAGATGGTGTCCTCCACCTCGGGTTCGGGATCGCCACTGAACAGCACGCCGACGACAGGGCATCCCAGATCCTTGAGCGCCATCAGCGAGAGCAGCGAATGGTTGATCGTGCCGAGCCGTGTCGCCGCGCAAAGCACCACAGGCGCACGCCAATGGGCAAAGAGATCGAGAAACAGCTCACGCCGGTTCAGCGGCACCATGACGCCGCCGGCACCCTCGACGACCAGGGTGCCCGCGCCTTCGGGCAAGGCCAGCTCCGCCAGCGAGATTTCCACCCCCTCAGCCTCGGCCGACAGATGCGGCGAAGCAGGCAGCTGCAGCCTGTATGCTTCGGGCAGAACCTGGCGCCCGGTCATGCGCGCCACGAACGCGCTGTCGGTTTCCTCCTCAAGGCCGGACTGAACTGGCTTCCAGTAACTGGCGCCAAGCGCCTGCACCAGCGCCGCCGATATCACCGATTTGCCGATCCCGGTGTCGGTCCCCGTGACAACCAATGTGCGGCTCATGGGCGCCGCTCCAGCACCTGTGCCAGATCGGTGAACATCTCCGTCACCACCGATTTTGAGGTGTTGAGCGTGATGGAGACCCGCAGCCGCGAGGTGCCCGCAGGCACCGTGGGCGGGCGAATGCCGCGAATGTCATAACCAAGCGCCTGCAGATCCGAGGCCAGCTGCATCGTGCGCCCGTCCCCGCCTGTGATCACTGGTAGGATCTGACAGGCAAAGCCGGTCAGACCGCACAGGCGCGCAGCCTCGGCATGGGCATGATCAATCACCTCCCAGGCACGGTCGATGCGCGACGCATCCTGCTGCAGCAGAGCCAGCGATGCCCGCACCAGCGCGGCATTGAGCGGTGATGGCGCGGTGGCAAAGATGAAAATCCGCCCCTTGTTGATCAGCATGTCGATCAGCACCTTCGGCGCGCAGATCAGCGCGCCCGAGGCGCCCAGCGCCTTCCCGCAGGTGTGCAAGCTGATGACGTTGGGCCGATGCGCGATGTCATGCGCCAGCCCGCAGCCCTGCGGTCCGAACAGGCCGGTGGCATGAGCCTCGTCCACCACCAGAACTCCGCCGGACGCGTCGGCCAGCGCCATCAGCTCGGTCAGTGGCGCCAGATCGCCATCCATTGAATAGACCGCCTCGACCGCGATCCAGACCTGCCCGATGCCGCCCGCCGCGCGCCAGTCAGAGATCACCCGCGCCGCATCAGCCACATCGTTATGGGCAAAGTTTTGCGTTTCGGCCCGGCCCAGCCGCATCCCTTCTCGGACGCTGGCGTGAATCAGATCGTCATATAGCACCAGATCGCCGCGCTGTGGCAGGGTCGCGAAGATCGCCACATTGGCGTTGAAACCGCCACCCATGAACAACGCCGCCTCACTGCCGAAAAAGGCCGCCGCCTCTTCCTCAAGCTGCTGATGTTCGCTGTCATTGCCGCGCAGCAGGCGGGAACCGCCGGCACCGACGGGCACACCCCGCTGCAACGCCGCCATCGCGGCGGCGCGCATTTCATCGCTGGCCGCAAGCCCAAGATAATCGTTCGATGAAAAATCATGCCCGGCCCGCGGGATCAGGCGGCGATAGCGGTCCTGATCCGCAAGAGATGTGAGCAGCGCCTGTTGACGCGGAAACAGAGCCGTGGCGGGATCAGCGGTGGGGTCGGCTGCGGCGATATTCATTCGCCCGCCTCGCCAATCCGCCCTTCGCAATGGGCAGCCATGGCCACCAGACCCAGCCGGTCGAACAGCTGCTGGTCCTGGTCTTCCTCGGGGTTGTCCGCTGTCAGCAACGTTTCCCCGACAAAGATCGAATTGGCCCCAGCAAAGAAACACATCGCCTGCAGCTCATCGCTCATGTCGGTGCGGCCTGCCGACAGGCGCACATGGCTGTTCGGCATCAGGATCCGGGCCAGCGCGATGGTGCGGACGAATTCGATCGGGTCGAGTTTCTGGACGTCTGCCAGTGGCGTGTCGGCAATCGGGATCAGCATGTTCACCGGCACCGAATCCGGGTGTTCATCCAGCGTTGCCAGAGCAAGCAGCATGTCGATCCGGTCCATCTGCTCTTCGCCCATGCCGACGATGCCGCCCGCGCAGACCTTGATCCCCGCCTCGCGCACCCGATTCAGGGTCTCGATCCGGTCGGCGAATGTGCGGGTGGTGATGATCTCGGAATAGTAACGTTCAGAGGTGTCGATATTGTGGTTGTAGTAATCCAGCCCCGCATCTCGCAAGCGGAACACCTGATCCTCCTCCAGCATGCCAAGGGTCATGCAGGTCTCCATCCCCAGTTCCCGGACCCCATAGATCATCGCCTCCAGCGCCGCCATGTCGCGCTCTTTCGGGCTGCGCCAGGCCGCCCCCATGCAGTAGCGTGTAGCGCCTGCGTCCCGGGCCTTTTTCGCCTCGGCGATCACCCGCTCCACCTCGATCAGCTTGCTGGCAGAGAGTTTTGCACCATTGCGCGCGGATTGGCTGCAATAGGCGCAATCCTCGGGGCAGCCGCCGGTCTTGATGCTCAGAAGCTTGGATTTCTGTACCTGATTGGGGTCGAACGCCTGGCGATGCACGGACTGCGCCTGAAACAACAAATCCATGAAGGGCTGATTATAGATTTTCTCAGCTTCGGTACGTGTCCAGTCGGTTCTGATCGGCGCAGAATCCAGCATCTGGGACCTCCCATTTCTATTTATAGATTATTTATCCAAGGCCACCGCCCCGCTTGATTTTTTATAGATAATTTAGACTGACAAATACAAGCCCCGGACTGTTGATTTTCGAAACGGGATTATTTCGTTATATTTCAGAAACTTAATACAATCCATTCAACGAAAGACGCGACTGAAGAAACCCTCTTGACGGCGCGGGGGCAGCTCCCCTAGGTGTGAAAGCACGCAGGGGAGTCCCGCCACGGGGACTGAGAGGCTGACAGGACGGGAACACTTCCGGCCGGTGACGCGACCCTTAGAACCTGACCCAGTTGACACTGGCGTAGGAAGCTAGGATGCGCGTCGTTGCGGCCCCGTACAGGTCCAATTCCGCGCTGCCCGAACCGAACGGTAGGTACGACCGTTCCGCGTTTCCCCGTCCAAACCTCATCTGGTGTCTTTTCCGAGTTTTGGCTTCGAGGAGCACCGCATGCCCCATCAGAATTCCACGATCGCGCCCAGCGTGACCACCGGCCCGCTGCCCGCATCGCGCAAGATCTACGTCTCCGGCGACATCCACCCTGAGATCCGCGTGCCAATGCGCGAAATCGCAACCCACCCCACCGCGGGCGAGGCGCCGCTGCCGGTCTACGACAGCTCCGGCCCCTATACCGATCCCGATCACACCACCGACATCCGCCAAGGCCTGCCCGCCCTGCGCCGGGACTGGATCCTGACGCGCGCCGATGTGGAGGAATACCAGGGCCGCAATGTAAAGCCCGAGGACAACGGATTTGTCGAAGGCGACCGGCTGACACCGGAATTCCCTCAGCGCCCGGCCCCGCTGCGCGCCACGGGCGACAGGGCGGTGACGCAGCTGGCCTATGCCCGCGCCGGGATCATCACGCCCGAGATGGAATATATCGCCATCCGCGAGAACCAGTTGCGCGAGACCTCGCCCTGTCATCGCGATGGCAATGATTTCGGCGCCAATATTCCCGACTACGTGACGCCCGAATTCGTCCGCCAGGAGGTCGCCGAAGGCCGCGCCATCATTCCAGCGAACATCAACCACCCCGAGCTGGAGCCGATGATCATCGGCCGTAATTTCAAGGTGAAAATCAACGCCAATATGGGCACCTCAGCGGTGACCTCCTCGATGGAGGAGGAAGTGGACAAGCTGGTCTGGGCGATCCGCTGGGGCGCCGATACGGTGATGGATCTCTCCACGGGGCGCAACATCCACAACACCCGCGAATGGATCATCCGCAACTCTCCCGTGCCCATCGGCACGGTGCCGATCTATCAAGCGCTGGAAAAGGTGAACGGCATTGCCGAGGACCTGACCTGGGAGGTGTTCCGCGACACGCTGATCGAACAGGCCGAACAGGGCGTCGATTATTTCACCATCCACGCCGGTGTGCGGCTTCACATGGTGCCGATGACCGTCAACCGCGTCACCGGGATCGTGTCGCGCGGCGGCTCGATCATGGCGAAATGGTGCCTGCATCACCACAAGGAAAGCTTCCTTTACGAGCATTTCGAGGAGATCTGCGACATCTGCCGCCGGTATGATGTCTCCTTCTCCCTTGGCGACGGGCTGCGCCCCGGATCGATCGCCGATGCCAATGACGAGGCGCAATTTGCCGAGCTGGAAACCCTGGGTGAGCTGACCAAGATCGCCTGGGCCAAGGATTGCCAGGTGATGATCGAGGGGCCGGGCCACGTCGCCATGCACAAGATCAAGGAGAACATGGACAAGCAGCTGGAGTGCTGCCACGAGGCGCCATTTTACACGCTTGGCCCGCTCACCACAGATATCGCACCGGGCTATGACCACATCACCTCTGGCATTGGCGCCGCGATGATCGGCTGGTTCGGCTGCGCCATGCTCTGCTACGTGACGCCCAAGGAACACCTGGGCCTGCCGGACCGCGATGATGTGAAAACCGGCGTGATCACTTACAAGATCGCCGCCCATGCCGCCGATCTGGCAAAGGGCCTTCCCGGCGCCCAGCGGCGCGATGATGCGCTGTCCCGCGCCCGGTTCGAATTCCGCTGGGAAGATCAGTTCAACCTCTCGCTCGACCCGGAAACAGCGCGGGATTTCCATGACGCCACCCTGCCGAAACAGGCGCATAAGGTGGCGCATTTCTGCTCCATGTGCGGGCCGAAGTTCTGCTCCATGCGGATCAGCCACGACATCCGTGCCGAGGCGCAGAAGGAAGGCATGGAGGCGATGGCCGCCAAATTCCGCGAAGGCGGCGACCTATACGTGCCCGTAAAAGACACTGAGGACGCGGGGGCATGATCACCATCGCAGGCGCGGGCCTTGCCGGGCTCGCCGCCGCGCATGAGCTGGCCCGGCGCGGAGCCGAGGTGACGCTTTATGAACGCAGCGCCCACATCGGTGCCGATAGCGTTTCGCGTTATGCCGGCGGCATGCTCGCGCCCTGGTGCGAGGGCGAAAGCGCCGAGAAGGAGGTGATCACCCTCGGCAGCCGCGCCCTCGACTGGTGGGCCCGGATCACCCCGGTGACCCGGCGCGGCACGCTGGTGTTGGCACCCGCCCGAGACCGCGCCGAGCTGACCCGTTTTGCCCGGCGCACCCGCGCACATGTACCGGTCGATGAGACGCAGATCGCCGCGTTGGAGCCGGAACTGGCAGGCCGGTTCCGCGCCGGGCTGCATTTCACGGAAGAGGGCCATCTGGACCCGCGCCGCGCGATCCGGGATCTGGCAGCCCGGGTACAGGAGATGGCCGTGACCCTGCACCGCGGCACACCGGCGCCGTCGCGGGTCACGCTTGATTGCACCGGGATGGCTGCGCCCCTACCGGGCCTGCGCCCGGTGCGCGGCGAGATGGCGATCCTGCACGCGCCCGGGGTGGAGATCAGCCGCACCCTGCGGCTTTTGCACCCGCGCAGCCCCATCTACCTGGTGCCGCGCGCCGATCACCATTTCATGCTGGGCGCCACCATGATCGAAAGCAGCGCCAGTGGCCCACCCACCCTGCGCGCCCTCAGCGAGCTGATGAATGCGGCCTATGCGCTGCACCCCGGCTTGGCCGAAGCGGCGGTGGTGGAGATCGGCGCAGGACTGCGCCCAGCCTTTGCCGACAACCTGCCGGATCTGATGTGGCAGGACGGCACCCTGTACCTCAACGGCCTGTACCGACACGGCTTTCTTCTGGCGCCCGCCATGGCCGCGCGCGCTGCAGACATTCTGATTCCGGAGACTAGTGATGCAGATCATCGTGAACGCAGATCCGCGTGACATCCGCGCCACCACCCTCGCTGCCGCGCTGAAGGAGATGGGCTTTACCAGTCCGGCGATTGCCACCGCACTCAACGGGCAATTTATCTCGCGCGCCAAACGCGATGACACCAGGCTAACGGCGGGCGACCGACTGGAAGTCCTCGCCCCGATGCAGGGGGGCTAAGCGATGCGCCTTTATGATGTCGACCTTTCCTCGCGGCTCTTGCTGGGCACCGCGCAATACCCCTCGCCTCAGGTCCTGACCGAGGCGGTGCAGGCCAGCGGCAGCGAGGTGCTGACCGTCTCCCTACGCCGTGAAACCGCAGCGGGATCGGGCGCAGGGTTCTGGGACATGCTGCGCCAGACCGGCGCGCGTATCCTGCCCAACACCGCCGGATGCCACACCGCCCGCGACGCCGTGACCACCGCCCAGATGGCGCGGGAAATCTTCGACACCCCCTGGATCAAGCTGGAGGTGATCGGCCATGGCGATACGCTGCAACCGGATATCTTTGCCCTGGTCGAGGCCGCGCGGATCCTGTCCGAGGATGGCTTTCAGGTCTTCCCCTACACAACCGAGGATCTGGTTGTCGCCGAACGGCTTGTCGATGCGGGCTGCGAGGTGCTGATGCCCTGGGGGGCGCCGATCGGTTCTGGTCAGGGGTTGCGCAATCCAGACGGGCTGCGTGCCATGAGGGCGCATTTCCCGGAGGTGCCGCTGATCGTCGATGCCGGGATCGGGCGGCCATCGGATGCGGCGGAAGCTATGGAGCTGGGCATGGATGCGGTCCTCTTGAACACCGCAGTTGCCAAGGCGGGCGACCCTGTGGCTATGGCCCGCGCAATGGATCTGGCCATACGGGCCGGGCGGGCTGGGTTCGAAGCGCAGCCAATGGAGCCGCGTGACATGGCGGTGCCTTCGACGCCGGTCCTTGGTCTTGCAGAGTTGATGTGATGGAACGTTTTTACCTGATTGTCGGCCACGTCGGCCGACTAGAGCTACTAGTGCCCCACGGGGTGAAACTGGTGCAGCTACGCATAAAGAACCAGACGGATGCAGAAGTGCGCCGCCAGATCGCCCGCGCCCGCGACATCTGCGCCGTGCATGGCGCGCAGCTGGTGGTCAACGATTACTGGCAGGCGGCGCTGGATCTCAACTGCTCCTTTGTGCACCTCGGACAAGAGGACATGGAGGCGGCCGATTTTGCCGCCCTGCGCCGCGCGGGCGTGCACTATGGGCTTTCAACCCATGACGAGGCAGAGCTGGATCGCGCCCTATCCCATGATCCGGCCTATGTGGCGCTGGGGCCGGTCTACCCGACCCTGCTGAAACAGATGAAATGGGATCCGCAGGGATTGGAGCGGGTGACCCGCTGGAAGTGCCTTGCCGGTAATACTCCGCTGGTGGCCATCGGAGGGCTGACGCCCGAGCGTCTGCCGGGTGTCTTTGCTGCGGGGGCCGACAGCGCCGCCGTGGTCACAGATATCCAACAGGCCCCCGACCCCGAAGCCCGCACCCGGGAATGGATCAGGGCCTGCGCATCATGAGCCAGACCGCAAGATATGCCCGCCAGATCGCCCTGCCCGAGGTCGGCGCCGAGGGACAGGCGCGGCTTTCGGCGGCGCATGTGCTGGTGGTGGGCGCCGGGGGGCTTGGCTGCCCGGCGCTGAGCTATCTGGCCGGGGCTGGTGTGGGCGAAATCACCCTGATGGACCCCGATGTGGTGGAGGAAAGCAACCTGCACCGCCAACCGCTGTTCGATATGCGGGATCTCGGTACGCCAAAGGTAGAGGCAGCCCGCCACCACCTACTACGGGCGCATCCGGATCTGCGGCTGCATGCAGATCCGCACGCACTCGACCCGCTCAACGCGCCCGCCACGGTGGCACAGGCCGATCTGGTGGTAGATGCCGCCGACAGTGTCGCCGCCTCCTATATCCTGTCCGATTGCTGCAAGGCGCAGAGTACGCCGCTGATTTCCGCCTCGGCGCTGGGACAATCCGGCTATGTCGGTGGTTTTTGCGGCGACGCGCCATCCCTGCGGGCGGTCTTTCCCGATCCCCCGGCCAGCGGCGCCACCTGCGCCAGCGCCGGGATCATGGGGCCGGTGGTGGGCAGCATTGGCGCACTTCAGGCGCAGATGACGTTGAAGGCGCTCTTGGGACATGCGCCCTCACCACTGGGGCAGTTGATCACGCTAGACATGGCGACGCTGACCCCCGGCGGCTTCCGCTTTGACGAAGCGGAAGAGCCGGAAATCGCCCTGCCCTTCATCGCCGCAGCCAACATCCAGCCAGAAGATCAAGTGGTCGAGCTGCGCGATCCGTCCGAGGCATCAGCGCCGGTGACACCGCAGGCCCTGCGCCTGCTGCCACAGAATATTCTGAGTGCCGACCTGCCAGACGACTGCCGGATCGTCCTGTGCTGTCACAGCGGGTTGCGGGCCTGGAGCGCCGCCCGCTGCCTGCAACAGCGCGGCTACAAAAATCTGGCGCTGCTGGCAGCGGGTGCCACGTGATCGAGCCGGGAACTCCGCGCATTCTGGTGATTGCAGGCACGGATTCCAGTGGCGGCGCGGGCCTCACCCGGGACACGGCAATGGCGCAGCGGCTGGGCTGCAGCGTGGCGCCGGTGGTCACAGCCGTCACCGCCCAGACCAGCACCGCACTCACGTCGCTCTGGCCCGTACCGCCCGAAGATATCGCAGCGCAAATCACCGCTGCGCTGCGTGAGGCTCCTGTTCAGGCGATCAAGATCGGCATGCTGGGCACCTCCGAAGCTGCCCGCGCGGTCGCCGAGTTGCTACCGCCAGAGATGCCGGTGGTTCTGGACCCGGTACTGAAGACGTCTTCCGGAGGGACGCTCGGCGACCTGATCTGCCTAGCGCCGTTGCTCCGACGTGTGACGCTGCTGACGCCAAACCTGCAGGAAAGCGCATCCCTGTCCGGGCAGCCCGTGAGCGCGGCGCTGCCTGATCTGCAACTACAAGCGAAGATCCTTATGGGCTGGAATGGAAAAACGGATCCAGCTGGATCCTCAGTGCAGGTCGCCCATACTTCGGGGCCAAACGCAGTTCTAATTAAGGGTGGCCACGCGAAGGGAGCAATCAGCACCGACCATCTGTTTCAACCGGGGCGGCACAATGCATATCACGCCCCGCGCCTGCCCCACGGCCACCGGGGCACCGGCTGCGCGCTGGCTACGGCCATCGCCTGCCAGCTGGCCCAGGGGCACGCCCTTGAGGAAGCCTGCGCACGGGCCAAGACGGCGTTGACCGAATGGCTGGTCCAGCAGCAAATCGATTAAGAGCATGGGAAGCGGCGGCCCGATCCGGCGCTATCCGACCCGCACTTCTTCGGCCTCCGGCATGCGGGCCATCTGCAAAGTGGCCAGCGTCTGGAGAAGGACAGCCTTGCGGATCGGTTTCTGCAGGAAATGATCCATTCCCGCCTCCAGACATTCTGTGCGGTGGCTGTCAAAGGCATTGGCAGTCAGCGCTACGATCACCGGTTGCGGGCCGACCAGAGCGCGGATTTCCCTTGTCGCCTCGACCCCGTCCAGTTCAGGCATGGACATGTCCATCAGCACGAAATCCGGCATTTGCTCCCGGCAGAGATCAACTGCTTTGCGGCCATTTTCGGCCTCGACGCACTCAACAGGAAGCCCGGCGAAATATTTCTGGATCAGCAGCCGGTTGGTCCGGTTGTCCTCAGCCAGCACGATCCGGGCGCCGGTCAGAACCTCGGTTGCCACCGCAGGAGCGGTTTCCGTTTTCTGCTGAGCCGCTGGGGTTTGTTCCGGCTCCAGTTGGACTTCGAGCCGGAAACAGGAGCCCTGCCCGGCGGCTTGTTTCGGCTGAAGCGAAATGGTGCCGCCCATCCGCTCGGCTAGGATGCTGGAGATGGTCAGGCCAAGGCCGGTTCCCCCAAAGGCACGGGTGGTGGCCGCGTCCGCCTGCGCAAAACGGTCAAAGATATGCTCGGCCTGGCTTTCGGAAATGCCGATCCCGGTATCCTCGACCTCAACCACGAGCCGGTAGGGCGACTCCGGATCACTGGTGACACGCACGACAACCCCGCCCTGTGCCGTGAACTTGACCGCGTTGCCCACAAGATTGACCAGGATCTGGCGCAAGCGACCATCGTCACCGCGCATGCGCTGCGGCAGGGTTTCGTCGATCTCCACCTCAACCGTCAGCCCCTTGCCGTTGGCTTTGGGCCGCAAAAGGTTCACTGCCTGCACGATACAGCTGCGCAGATCGAAATCCGTCGGGGTTATGTCCAGCTTGCCGGCTTCAAGGCGCGAGAGATCAAGAATGTCGTTGATGATTTTCAGCAGAGCATTGGAGGAATCGCGGATGGTTTCCACATAAAGCTGCTCTTCATCTGGCAGTTCAGCCTCGGCCAGAAGATCCGCCATGCCAAGGATGCCATTCATCGGTGTGCGGATTTCATGGCTCATATTGGCGAGGAATTCCGATTTCGCCCGGTCCGCCTGTTCGGCGTTGAGCTTGGCCTCGTGTAGCTCGCTGTTGCGCTGGGTCAAAGCCCGGTTGGCACGGATCAGCTCTTCGCGCAGGTGCACATCGCCAGAGACATCCCAGTCGACCCCGATCATGCGCAGTCGCCCGGAGGCATCGGAGAAGGCGCAGCCCAGCGCCCGGATATGCTTTTGCTCGCCGTTCTCCAGCAAGATGCGGTATTCCGACAGGTAATTCTTGCCATCGTGCGTAGCGCGCCAGAAGGTTTCCACGGCTTGCTGGCAATCGTCCGGATGCAGGCACTTCTTCCACTCGGAGAAATTGATTTTCCCGTTCGGCGCCTCGATCCCATAAAGGTCGGACATGCGCCGATCCCAGATCAGTTCACCGGTCTCCGCGTCCAGCTCCCAGATGCCGATCTTGGAGGTCTCAACGGCAATCTCCAGACGCCGGGAAAGGGTTTCCAGATCCCGTTCACGGCGTTTGAGTTTCTCGATCGCGTGGCTGCGGGCATCGGCCATGCGGGTGGCAAGCGCGGTCGGGACCAGAACCAGAAGTCCGCCTACAAGCAGCAGCAGCCGCAGGGTCCAGAGATTGTCCGGCGTAACGTCCCAGCCGCCTTTGGGCGTGGCGGCCAGCACCCAGTTGCCTTCGGCTAGAGCGACATCGGTACGCACAGGGTCTTCATCCATCACCTGTTCGGAGCCAAAGAATTGCTCACCCGCCGCGCCCTTGCCGTCTTTTCCAAGGATCGCAATATCGAGGCCCAGATCCGGGTCGGTCAGACCAACGGTCTCGTATAACCCATCGGCACTGATGACTGCTGACAAAATACCCCAGAAGCGCAAGGGACCGTCCTGCGAGGTGAAAATAGGGAAGCGCGCCACGAAGGCCTCGCCGCCCTGTACCAATTTGACCGGTCCGGCCAGAACGATTTTGCCAGTATCGCGCGCCTGCTCAGCGGCCGCGCGCTGCGCTTTGTGCTGGTTGTAATCAAGGCCCAGCGCCGCCTCGTTGCCCTTCAGCGGGTGAATGAGAGAGATCACCAGATCCGGAGCCGCGGCAAGATGGGTAATCTGCCCGTCCCGCCCGATCATCTGCGCACTCAGATCGGAAAACCGCTGCTGTGTCATGTCCGGCTCGGTCGACATCACTGCAACCAGGCCCTGCACCAACTGAATATCGGCATTGAGCGCGCCCTCAAGCCGGGATCGGATCAACCCGACCTCGCTTTGCACATCCGCGCGCAGACGCTGGCTGTAGATGGTGGAGTTCTGCTGCTCGGCAAATATCGAGGCGCCGACTAGTACCACAATGGTCACAAGCACCGACAGGTAAGAGCGATTGGACACTCCCCTGGCCACACGGCGCAAATCTGCACGTGTATTGGAACTCACGACCATCAAAAGCCTCTTAAAATTGCAATGGGTGCCGCAAAACAACCGGCAATTCCCCTTATGGCCTTAAGTGGTTCAATAGCTCTTAACGGTAGAAATATAAACATCCCCGTTGCACCTTCACCCTACCCAACGGACGTCCGCTCTCCTTTTGGCGGTACGCCATCTGGCCGCCGCAACAGCACAGCCGCCCCCTGGGAGCAAGGACAATATGGCTGAACACGCGCTCCCATGCCGATAAAACCTGTGCAAAGTGACCCAAGGGAAACACCGACAAAAAATACAGTCCGCGGTCGCGTGCCGGAAGGAACGGTATTCCCGCAGTTGAATCAAATCCTTACCCGAGCGTTATCCATCCCCTTGCGAAAAACAACATATATGATTTTGAAAATTTGTACTTCCCCGCCTAACATATTCAAGAACCTGCAGGAGGAAGCGGGTTCGGAACTGTCGCAAGACAGGTTTAGGGAGGAAAAAAATCATGTCAAAAATCGTAACGCGCCGCGGCGCGCTGACAGGTCTTGCCGGTCTGGGTGCAGCGGGACTGGCCGCACCCCATATCGCAACGGCGGCGAGTCACACAAAAACCTGGAAGGTGCAGACATCCTGGCCGGGCGGTGCAGGTCTGCAGATCTTCAAGGACTGGTGCGGTAGCATCGTCGAAAAGACCGGCGGTGAGCTGGCCTTTCAACCCTTTGGCGCCAATGACGTCGTCGGGGACTTTCAGCTCTATGACGCGGTGAAGAATGGGGTTCTGGACGCGGTGAACCCCTTTACCATCTATGCCCAGGGCATCATCCCGGCGGCGGTGTTCCTGTCGTCCTTCCCGCTGGGACTGCGCAACCCGCATGAATATGACGTGTTCTACTATGGGCTTGGCGGCCTTGATATGGCGCGCGAGCTCTACAAGGCGCAGGGCATGCATTTCGTCGGCCCGATCCACCACGGCCCGAATATCATCCACTCCAAGGTGCCGATCCGCTCGATCGACGACTTCCGTGGCCGCAAGATGCGCCTGCCCGGTGGCATGGTCGCCGAGATCTTTACCGAGATCGGTGCCGAAACCACGGTTCTGCCCGGCTCGGAAATCTTCCCGGCGCTGGAGAAGGGTACCATCGACGTGGCCGACTACGTGGGTCCGGCGGTGAACTACTCGCTCGGCTTCAGCCAGGTCACCGACTATATCGTCATGGGTCCTCCGGGCTTCATGTCGCTCTACCAGCCGGTGGACATCATGGATCTGACCGTGGGCATGGAGAGCTGGAACGCGCTGTCGCCGCAGATGCAACAGTTCGTCGAAATGGAGACCCACGTCTATTCCGACATGCACCACGCTGCGATCCAGGCCGCCGACCAGGAAGCCTGGAAAAAGTTCGAGGCCGACGGAACCGAGGTTACCCGCCTCAGCCAGGACGATGTGGAGCTGATGACCGAGGTCGCCGTCCCGGTCTGGTACAAATACGCCAACCGCGACAAATCCAGCGCCCGCATCTTCAAGACCATCCTCGACTACATGCAGTCCGGCTCGCTTGGATATGTGGACCCGGCCCTGACCGAAGGCATGTCGCTGGATCTGTAATCAGACCCCAGGCGACGCTGACCAATGCGGACCCGCACATCGCGTGCGGGTCCGTTGCTCTGACCTCAAACAATCAAAAATAACGGGGGACCCCATGCCCAGCCTCGATGTCACCTTGCCCCATTGGGCCTATTGGGTGGGACTGATCGTCTTTCCGCTGGTGGCCATGGTCCTGGCCAGGCGGCCACGGACCGGCCCCAGCAAATATACCAACGCGCTTGGCTATTTCATTCTCGTGACCGGCGGCATGCTGGGTCTGCACCGGTTCTATCTGCGCAGCCTGATGGGCCTGGCCTTCATTCCGGTCTTCATTCTGATCCTGATCTCAAACTCCAACGGCCAGGAAGCCCGCAGCGTGCTGTCGGATGCCTCCAACGTGGTGCGTCAGGCGGAACGGACGCTGGAGCGCGAAACCGGCCGGATCGAAGCCGCCGAGGCGGACCTGCCCAAGATGCGCGCGGATCTGGCCGAGGCCGAAGAAGGCACCTTTGCCAAACGTCGCGCCGAAAAGAACATCGCCCGCGCCGAACAGCGGCTGAGTGACGGGCGCGAAAGGATCGCGCAGGCAACTGAGGATCTGAAAACCGCCACCCCCGCGCTGGAAGTGGCAGGCGACAATCTGGCCTTCTGGAACAAGGTGGGCGCCTATGCGCTTTATGTGCTGCTGGCGGCGATGCTGGTCGATGCAGTGCTGATGCCGGGTCTGGTGCGCCGCGCCAATCAGAACCTGCCCGAGGAGGAACCCGAAAGCGAAGCGGAAAGGGCCCTGCGGGAGCTGGAAGAATCTGAGCGGGTCGAGGATTCCAGCCATGTGTCGACGGGCTGGACCGGCTGGATCGACCGGACATCCCTGATGGCGGGTGAATTCGTCAGCTATTGGGCGGTAATCGCGGTCTTCGTCTATTACTTCGAAGTGATCAGCCGCTATGTCTTCGGCTCGCCCACCAACTGGGCACACGAGGCGATGTATCTGATGTTCGGCATGCAGTACCTGATTGCCGGCTCTTATGCGATGCTGACCGAGGCGCATGTACGCGTCGACATCTTCTATGCGCCACTCAGCCGTCCGAAACGGGCCTGGGCGGATCTGTTTACCTCGATCTTCTTCTTCATCTTCGCCTTCACCCTGCTCTTCACCGGCTACAAGTTCGCGCTGGACGCAAACGCGGTGGCGACCGGCAACGGGGTCATCTCGGAATGGGCGCGCGGCAATATCGGATTTGGTGAAATGCTGGGCAGCATGAGCCTGGCGCAATGGACCGATCCGAATATCCGCTGGGGCGAAATCAGCTTCAATGAATGGGAAATCCCGCTGTGGCCGATGAAATGGGTCATGGTGATCGGCGGCCTGCTGTTGGTTCTGCAGGGTATTTCCAAGCTTGCGCAGGACGTGCGCGCAATCGTGAAGGGGGCCTAAGACATGGGTCTGGAAATCGGAATTGAGTGGCTGACACTCATCATGTTCGGCTCGCTGCTGGCGCTTTTGCTGGCGGGGCTACCGCTGGCCTTTGTCACCGGCGGTCTGGCCTGCGTGTTTCTCTATGTGCTTGGCGATGAGAGGGCACTGAATATCGTGCCCAGCCGGATCTTCCCGCTGATGACCAATTATCAGCTCTCGGCGATCCCACTCTTTATCTTCATGGCCTCTATGCTGGAACGGGCCGGGATCATCAACGACATGTTCGATGTGATCTACAAGGTGCTGGGCGGCGTCAAAGGCGGCCTTGCCGCCGCGACCATCATCGCCTCAACCGTTCTGGCGGCCATGGTGGGCGTCATCGGCGCTGCGGTGGTGACCATGGGCATCATCGCCCTGCCCGCGATGCTGAAACGCGGCTATGATCCGAAGATCGCGATGGGGTCGATCATGGCGGGCGGCACGCTCGGCATCCTGATCCCACCGTCGATCCTGGCGATCATCTATGCCGTGGTGGCCGAGCAATCGGTGGGTGAACTGTTCATCGGCGCGGTGTTTCCGGGGCTGATGCTGTCGGGCACCTATGTGCTCTATGTGATCCTGCGCTCCACGATCAATCCCAAGCTTGGCCCGCCGATCCCGGTGGAAGAACGCGTCAGCTTTGCAGAGAAGATGCGCCTGATGGGCAATATGTCGGCGCCTATCGCTCTGATCGTCATCGTTCTGGGGGTGATCTTTACCGGTGTTGCTACCCCGGTTGAGGCGGCTGGCATCGGCACCTTCGGTGCCTTCATCGTTGCCGCGATCCACCGAAAGCTGGACTGGCAGACCGTGCGCGAGGCTTCGATCGGCACACTCAAGGCCAGCGCCATGGTGATCTGGATCATGTTCGGCGCCACCATCTTTGTAGGCCTCTACGTCCTCGAAGGCGGCCAGCAGTTCGTGCAATCGGCGCTGGAAGCAACCGGCTTTGGTCCCTGGGGTATCCTGATCATCATGATGATCGTCCTGGTGGTCCTTGGCATGTTCCTTGACTGGGTGGGTATCCTGCTGCTCTGCGTGCCGATCTTTGTGCCGATCATCAAGGCGATGGGGCCTGAACCCTTTGGCCTCACCTCTGAGGCGGATCTGGTGCTGTGGTTCGGGGTGCTCTACCTCGTCAACATGCAGATGAGCTTCCTGTCGCCGCCCTTTGGCTATGCGCTGTTCTACCTGCGCGGCGTGGCTCCGGCAGAAATCCCGATGACGGATATTTTCAAATCGGCGCTGCCTTTCCTTGGCCTGCAGATCCTCGGCCTGATCCTCTGCATGGTCTTCCCCGAGATCATCACATGGCTACCGCGCCTGGTTTACGGCTAAGCAAGACTGCCGCCGAACCGGCCAAACTTCCAAGCATGAGCCGCTCCGCCCCGGGGCGGTTCATTTTTTTGTGACTTTTTGCAGTTGCGGCCCATTGTCCCTGCCAGCGCCGCGCCCCGGCCCGTATCGCAGCCTGCATTGTCCACCAAAATCAGCCAGTTGAATGTGTTTTCCGCCGGAATTCACGCCGCAAAAGCGCCCGCACAGACCATGGCCGCAGTTCCTGTTCCGGCAAAGGAGTTTCAAATTTCGCTTGCCATACCCATCTGCTAGGGTATCGGGACAATCAAGAAGCAATAATACAGCAGGCGCATGACCGACACGACCGACCTACACAGCACCCCCCGGGGTGCAACTCCTGCACGCGACTGGGTGAAAACCCTTGCCAGCTACCGAGATCCCAACCAGCTGCGCAGCGCCTTTGAACTGGGAGCCACCGTTGTTCCCTTCGTGGTTCTCTGGGCGCTGGCCTGGTGGAGCCTGTCGGTCAGCTACTGGCTGGCCTTCGGTATCTCCCTTTTCAACGCCGCCTTCCTGCTGCGGCTCTTTGCCATTCAGCACGACTGCGGCCATGGCGCCTTCTTCCCCAACCGGACCTTCAGCGACTGGATCGGCCGCGTCATGGGGGTTCTTACGCTGACACCTTATGATGTCTGGCGCCGCACCCATTCGGTGCATCACAGCGCCACCGGCAACCTCGACAAACGCGGCATGGGCGACGTCCACACGCTGACCGTTGCCGAATACCGCGCGCTTGGTCCGTTCCAGCGCCTTGTCTACCGGCTGTATCGCAATCCACTGGTGCTGTTCGGCCTTGGCCCCAGCTATCTGTTCCTGCTGCAAAACCGGGTGCCGTTGGGACTGATGGACAGTGCGAAATACTGGGTCAGCGCCATGCTCACCAACCTGGCCATTGCGGCGGCGCTGCTGACGATCTGGTATTTCGGCGGCTGGCAACCGTTGCTGCTGATCTTCCTGCCGACCACCCTGCTGGCGGCCACCATCGGCGTCTGGCTGTTCTACGTGCAGCACCAGTTCGAACATACCAACTGGGACAGCAACGAAGACTGGCAGCTGCATGACTCCGCCCTGCATGGCAGTTCCTACTACCAGCTGCCCGCCGTGCTACAGTGGTTCAGCGCCAATATCGGCATCCACCACGTGCATCACCTTTACAGCCGCATCCCGTTCTACCGGCTGACCGAAGTGCTGCGCGACCATCAAGAACTGGCCGAAAGCAACCGCATGACCATCCGCGAAAGCCTGGCCAATGCGCGGCTGCACCTCTGGGACGAAGACAGCCGCCGCCTGTTGTCCTTTGCCCAGGCCCGCCCGCTGCTGGCGACGGCCTGATCCGGGTCAAAGCCACCCTGTAACCGCGTCTTTCATGAGCAAAGACGCGGTTCACTCAGCTTAATACTCCGAAAACTCTCGCTATTTTTCCGGATCGCCGGAAACTCTCTGTTTGCAACGCGCATGCCAGGGTTTTCCGATCTGTGGACGTGGGGTCTGATCAACATGCATCAATTGCTCGAAAAAGAAGAGGCTGCGCTGCGGCGCAGGGCATTGTTCCGGCTGCTGCGCCGGTTCGATTTCGACGCGCCGGAATTCAAGGGAGAGGCGATCTCTGATCCGGTGCCTGCCAGCGTCAGCGCGGCAGAGTATCAGGCAGCCTCCCCGCCCTGTTCATATCCGCGCAAAGGCACAGTCCCCGGCGAAGGGGCCGCAGCAACAGCTGTTGCAGGTCCTGCCTCATGGCGCCCTAGCGCCCCGGCGCCCGGTCGCGAAACAGGGTCACCACCAGCAGGCCCGTAAGGATCATCACCACGCCGGTCAGACCGCCCGGCGTTACCGCCTCTCCCACCACTATGGTGGCGAGGAACCATGCGGTGACCGGCTCGGCCAGCGCCAGGGTAACGGCGGTGGATGCGGTGACACGGGTCAGCCCCCAAGTATAAAGCGCATAGGACAGCGCCGTGGCCCCAACGCCAAGGAATACCAACCCGGTCCAGGCGGAGGGCCCCGCCAGCCAATCGAGCGGCACCATGAACAGAACCGGCGCAGTTACCAGCGCCGCAACGGTAAAGGTCGAAGCCGCGATCACGGTCGAAGGCAGCGTGCCGCCCATGCGACTGGTGGCCAGCGAATAGGCCGCATAACAGCCGCCCGAGAGCAGCGCCAGGATAACCCCCGACAGTGCGCCGCCCTCGCCTGCGCCCGCATAGCCCAGAAGACCAACGCCCAGAACCGACACCCCCTGCCCCATGAGCCGCAGAGGACCGGACCTGCGCCCCTGCGCAAACCGCTCCCACAGCGTGGCCCAGATCGGCGCACTGCCGATGGCGACCGCGGTACCGATCCCGACCCCGGCCAGCGCGACCGCGTAGAAGAACAGCAGGTTGTAGCTGCCGATCGCAACACCGGCGAACAGGACCCCCGGCAGTGGCAGATGCCGCAGGGCCAGTCGGTTCTTGGGTTGCATCAGTGCCAGCATGCACAGGGCACCGGCGCCGAACAGCAGGCGCAGCGCCCCCACAGCAAGCGGATCACGGCCCGCAGGCAAAAGGGCCTGCACTGTCCCGGTGGTGCCCCAGAGCATCGCTGCCAGGATCACCGCCCCCAGCCCCATCCATCTGAAAGCCCCCATGTCCGCCCCTGCGTGCTGCCTCTGCACGATCTATCGCCGCAAAGCCCGCAACTTGCAACGCAGAGCCGCCCGCGCAGGATCCCCGGCACAAAGAAAGGGCGCAGGTCAGCGACCCACGCCCTTTCGTACCCCATCGGTTCTGGGATTGGGGTGTTATCCGCCGTGTTTGGCAATCAACGCCTTGGCCTGTTCAATCAGGGCTTCTCCGTCGATGCCCTTGCTGCCGACCTCATCAATCCAGCGGGCGATCACAGGCTGCGCCTTTTCTTTCCAGCGGGCCACTTCGGCCTCGTCCAGAACGACGATCTCATTGCCCTTGTCCTCGGCGATTTCGCGGCCCGGCGCATCGCGCTCCAGCATGACCTTGGCAGCAAAGGCCGAAAGTTTCTGGCCCGATTCCGCGTCGAGAATAGCCTTCAGATCATCCGGCAGGGCGTTGTACTTGTCGCGGTTCATCACCAGCACGATGGTCGCGGTATAAAGCGCCTCCTTGCCACTGAACTCGGTGTGGTGTTCCACTAGATCGGTCAGCTTGACCGCCGGAGTGACCTCCCAGGGGATCACGGTGCCGCTGATCACGCCCTTGGAGAGCGCCTCGGGAATGGCGGGGAGCGGCAGGCCAACTGGGGTGGCGCCCAGCTCCTTCAGCATATCGGTGATGATCCGGGTCGGACCGCGCAGGGTCTGACCTTCCATGTCTTCCAGCTTGCTCACACCGCTTTCGGTGTGGATCACGCCGGGGCCATGCACCCAGGCGCCCAGCACCTTGACGTCCTTGTACTCGCCTTCCTGCAGGTCGGTTTCAACCAGTTCCATGAAGGCCTTCGAGGTGGCCACTGGATCGGTCATCATGAAGGGCAGCTCGAACACTTCGGTCTTGGGGAAGCGGCCGGGCGTATAGCCCACCACGGTCATCACCATATCAGCGACCCCATCAGCCGCCTGATCCATCAGACCCGGCGGGGTGCCGCCCAGCGACATGGCATCGAAATGCTCAATCTTGATCCGCCCGCCAGAGGCTTCCTCCACCTGCGCGCCCCAGGGTTTCAGGATCATCTTTGGTACGGTGGCGGGGGGCGGCAGGAACTGGTGCAGCCGCAGCGTCACCTCCTGCGCCTGTGCCATCAGTGGTGACAATGCGGTGGCCGCGGCAAAAAACGCGGCGCCCAGCAGGGTATGTTTCATCATGTTTCCTCCCAGATGATGATGAAGACCGGGGCGGCATTAGATCACCGCCCCTTTGTTATACGTGTGTGGCTGTCAGTTCAGCGTGACCGGCAGGTTCCGGGGGCCGCGGAAGCCGAAGCCGTAGAAATTGACTGGCTCGCTGTCCGACAGGGTCATGTTGGGGAAGCGGTCGAACAGCATCGGCAGCATGATATTGGCCAACATGCGCCGGGCAATATGTGTGCCCTGACAGAAATGCGGTCCGTTGCCAAAGGCCTGATGCGGCTTGCGCTCGCGGAAGATGTTGAAGCTTTCGCCATCCTCAAAAATCTCTTCGTCGCGGCAGGCCGAGGCCTGAATGGTCATCACCGTATCGCCCTTGGGGATCAGGTGTCCGCGGATCTCGGTGTCCTCCAGCACAAGACGCGAGCTGGCCTGAATCGGTGCAACCCAGCGCACCCCCTCCTCAAAGGCCTGGCCCCATAGCGCCTTGTCCTTTGCCTCGGCCAGTTGTTCAGGGTTGGTGAAAAGGCCGTAGAGGATGGTCAGCAGCGCATCGCGCGGCTCATTGATGCCGCCGCCGATCGCGATCTTGATGTTGGAAAAGATCTGGCTTTCGGGGATCGGATCCTCGGCATTCACCATCACAGACAGGGCGCTGGGGTTGGGATCGGCCTTGTGGCGCGGGATCGCAGCACGGAACAGCGCATCCATTTCATCGTTCGCCGCATCGCACTGGGCAAACAGCTCATCGGTGAAGCCGAAGTTGCCGGCCCCGTCGATCAGGATCTGGCTCCAGCGCTGCATGTCATCGTCGCTGGCTTCGGGGATACCCAACAAGTGTTTCAGGCAGCGCGCCGCAAAGGGGCCCGCCAGCGCCGGGAACAGGTCCACGGTTTCGCCGCGTGGCAGCCCCGCGACGAAATCCTCGGCAATCTTGGTATAGATACCCTCCCAGCAACCCTTGATATTGCGCCCGGTAAAGGTCGGCGCCATCGCCTCGCGCTCCCGCGCGTGTTCGGCGCCATCCTTGCGCATCAGCGTATGCGCCCTGAAGGCCCGCTGCATCGGCGTCTTGGGATCGTTGGAGCTGAAGATGCCTGGGTTGTCTTTGACGTATTTGGTGTCCTCGGCGCGGGTCAGCATGGTGCGGCCCAGCGATTTCACCCGCACTACGGGCGCCTCCCGGCGCAGGCGCTGGTAAATCGGATAAGGATCCAGGGTCAGGTCCCGGATCGTAATCGTCTCCTCCTGCGGTGCCTGTTGCAGCATCGAAACCGTCATCTTCTCCTCCCCGAGTGCGACGTGATCCGAACGAGCCTAAAAGCTCCAGCCAAAATGAGGCAATCCGATTTTGTTGATTTTGAACATGCATTTTTTCAATACAAGAGGTGTGCAAACGGGTTAGACTGCTAAAATGAAATCCAATCCCGATCCACTCAGCATTGATTTCGCTGCTTTGCGCACCCTGCGGCTGGTGCATGGCTACCGGTCGTTTTCCCGGGCGGCCGAGACGCTAAACATCAACCAGTCGACCGTTAGCTATACCATCGACCGGCTGCGCCGCGCCTTTGACGATCCGCTGTTCGTGCGCCAGGGCGGGCGCATGGTTTCGACCGAGCGCTGCGAGGAAATCGTCGCCACCTCCAGCCGGATGCTGGACGAGGTGCTGCAACTGGCCGAACCGCGCGCCTTTGACCCTGGAGAGGCAGAGGCCGAGATCACCATCTCCTGTAACTACTACGAACGCGCCACCATCCTGCCGCAACTGATGCGCAACCTGCGCCGCAGCGCGCCGGGGCTGCGCATTTCAATCCTGACCTCAACCGTGGAAGGCAAGCAACATCTGGACCGCGGCGAAAGCGATCTTCTGATCGGGCCGGTACGGATCGAGGGCAGCAATTATTTTAGCCGCACGTTGCTGAGCGAACATGCGGTCATGGTGATGGCCCGCGATGCCCCGCCGGACCGCATGCCGCGCTCCGAAGCGGAATTTCTGGCCGTGCCGCAAGTGGTTGTGAACTATGGTGATTCCTGGCGGTCCCGATTTCTGATGGAAATCGCGGCGGCAGGGAAATCGCTCAACCAGGTGATGTCGATTCCCAGCCCCGCCACCCTGCCCGAGTTGCTGGAAGGCACCGATATGATCGCCACGCTGCCATCGCGGCTGGCCGAACATTTCAAGGATAGGGTTCAGGCCGCGCCCTGCCCCTTTCCCGGGCAGTTCGAAATCGACCTGACCTGGACATCGCGCACCCATCATTCAGCGATGCACGTCTGGCTGCGCGACCAGATCGCCCGCGTCTGTTGACCCGCGCGACCTTGGGTCATCAGCGCATCCACAGACCTTCGGATTTGATGCGGTTGCGGATCGCCTGTTCACGCCGTGGCAGGTTCGCCTGATCAAACAGCGCACGCACCTTTTCGCCCCGCCCCTGATAGATCATCCGCTTCATCGGCTCGTAGGTTTTCAGCACCTTCTTGATCCAGTTCGGGGCCGATGCCTCGTGCAGGACCTTGATGACGTGATCGGTTTCGCGCGCATAGAGCAGCGGAAACAGCCGGTAATGGCAGCTGGTCTGCCCATCAAGGTACCCCGAAGGCAACGCATCGCGCCCACCACCAAAGGAATGGATCACCAAAGGCAGCGCGATCTGATCCAGCCAGGGATCCAGCGACTGGCCGACCAGTTCGACCGGCAGATCATCGCGGATCGAGGTGGCATATTCGGCAAAGCGCGCGCCAAACCGGCGCGGGCAAGCGCCGTAGAAGAACCCCGCGTTGAAATAAAGATAGCGCCGCCAGTATCCCTCGGGCTGCGACAGATCGAGGCTGCTTTCGAAATCGAGCCCGAAGCGGTCATAAAGAGCCCGCCAGATCCCGGTATAGCCCGGCCCATACAGCGTTGGCTTGGGCCAGGTCCCTTCGCATCGCAAAGAGGCCGAGGGGCGGCTGAAATCGAACGGCACCTCGGAGAGTTCACCGGTGATCAGCGTGTCGCTATCGAAAAACACGAATGGCTCGCCCTCGGGCAATGCCTGCAAGGCCTCGATCTTGTTGCCATAGGCATAGTTTTCCCCGAACAGCTGACTGTCAAAGGGCAGGATCTCTGCGCCAAGCCTTTCCAGCACCGACAGAACCTGCTGGCTGCGCAAAGACGGATCCTTTTTCCACAGCGGACCGGGCCGGGGCGTAGCCACGAACAGGCGGCCTGTGAACCCCGGCGAGGCATGGCGGAGCGAGGCCGCAAACAGGATCGCCTCGTATTGCAACCTGCCGTTCTGAGCGACGATTACGATGTTGAAGGGCGGCTGCTCTGCCATCTGAAACCTCTTTGCCCGCCTGCTCAAGATGGCTGTGCGGGGTGCATTTCTTCAGTATAATCCCATGCAGACAGGGTCAAAACTATTCTGCCCCGCCGGGCGTGCTGGCTCTGGACGCTGTTGCAAAGGGGGCGTCTTCGCAATGCTCTGCTATGCTAAATGGCCCGTTTTGTTGAAGGCCCTCATGTTGAAGGAAAAGAGTATGATGTTTACCCCCCTGTCCCGAAATCTTCTGGTTCCGCTGGCCTGTGCCCTGACACTGGGGACGCCCGCCCTGGCCGATCCGCCCTTTACCACCGCGGCAGAGGTCAAGCCGATCCTGGCAGCCACCCGCGCCAACTGGATCTCGGTCCGGGATTTCAACGGGCAGGATCTGGTCTATGTCACCCACCTGTGGTCCTGGCGCTGCGGGCTGGCACGGATCCGGCTATCGATCAACGATGGCGGCCCGGAAATCTGGCCTCTGCCGCCCTGCCATCTGGATCAGGCCGCCCCGAACGCCATTCATGAGGAAGACGGCCTGCCCTACCGCGCCTTTGCCCCAGGCAGCGTCGAGACGATCACGATCGAGCTTACCTATGATGATATGACGGTCGAGACCCAGACCGTGAACCGGCAAGGGCAACCGGCCAGCCCCTGAGCAGACGGCCCCCGGGCCAATGGTCCCGGATCAGGCCGACAGCAGGGTCGCGCCGGGGATCTGTGCGATCTGTTCCAGATCTTCCTCGTAGAGGTCGGACAGGGTGTCCATCAGATCCTCGGTCCAGCCCGGCAGATCGATTTCCTCTTCGATCGCCTCGTCGATGGCATATTTGCCCAGGAAGGCGGCGATCACCCGCTGTTTATGCGCCTCGGTCATGTCCCGGTGTTCATGCAGATAGGCGCGCAGCCGTTTCATGCCTTCGGTGGACATGATCGAGGACAGCAGATCCATACCTCCGGAAATCCGCTCTTCCGAATTAAAGCCCATCATCTGTCGCAGGATCTGCGCCCAGATAAGCGGCATATCCTCGTAACACCAGACGGTTATCGGCACATCCGGCACCGCGGTACGCAGGCGCAGCAGCAGATTCGACCAGCGCAGGGCCACCGGGTCGCTGCTTTGCAGAACCTGATCGACACGCTGCGGACTGGCATCCGCCAGAAGGGTCGGCAACAGGCTGCCGGGATCGCGCAGCCCCATATGGATTTCCAGCTGATCTTCCGGGAACAGCCGCGCAAGCGCCCCCATACGCATTTCCGCTTCGGGGTAGAAGTTATGCCCCTCAAGCGCCTGCCGCTGCGAGCCGAAGAAATGCGGGTTGGACAGGATCACCCGGTCTGCATGTTCCTGCTCCAGGATCGAATCCCAAAGGACCTCGCCAGAGTCCGGCGCCGGAGTTCCGGTCAGAAGCGCCCCCATGCAATCCTTCAGCAGGTAACGGTACTTGCCGGGACCGGGAATAGCGACACCGCGTTTCGCCGCCGCCTCCTTGTTGTTCAAAAGTGTCTTCAGCAACCGGTCTTCTTCGGTGCCATGTGCACCCACGTGGAGGATGACCTGCATGAAATCGGGGCCTTGCTTGTGCGATGATTTAACGGGTTAAAGGCTTACTCCGCCTGCGTTCAAAGGTCAAACGAGGCGCCCATGTGCCCTGCAGGCCCGCGCGGCCAGTGGCCTGCACAAACTAGACGCAGGAATTGCGCATAGCTTGCGTTTTCCATCTTGCAGGCAGCGCCCAATATCGCTAATTCCCCGGCAGCGCCCCTATAGCTCAGCTGGTAGAGCAACTGATTTGTAATCAGTAGGTCCGCGGTTCGAGTCCGTGTGGGGGCACCACTCCTTCATCTAAGATATTGTTTTACGTTTGCTTTTAGCCTGATCAAAGCGAGGCGTAGAACAAATTGGAGACCATTTCGCACAGCTATGTCTTCGTGAAGGAAGGTATCTACTACTTAACCCCCCGTATGCCGGTGGACCTCCGACAGCACTATTCTTCGGGAAAAATCTCCTAGTCCCTGCGGACCAGGTCCCGCGTCATCGCTCTCTCGCGGGCAAACAGGGCTGCCTGCAAACTCCACGAATTCTGGTATCGCCTCCGCACTCAGGATGCGGAACTCCCAAGCAACCACTTTCTTCGGCATAGTCTGACCCCGCAAGCTCCTCTCTCGTCGGCAGACGCCTCTGCCACGTATGATGTTCTGACGCTGTCGGAGGCGATGTTGACGTATCTGCGTCTCAAAGGTCAGCCGTGAACGGATCGTTCTCCTTATCGGCTCGGCAGCATGGGCATCGCAGAGGGGCTATGGGTGGACCGATCACGCGCTGTGCTCTCCCCTGTCCCGCACAGCATTCAGAGCAAAAACATCTCAGCGCCGGACCGCGATCAAATGGACACCCCATGCCGATCAGGCCGGTCTGAGCGCCGAGACACGCGGCAGCAGTCAATGAAGCATTCACAGCTTCGTTAGTTCAGCTTTACCCTTTGTTAGACGCGTCTGCGCAATATGGGATCAATCGCATTTGCCTCAAATAAGGAAATCTAAAAGTTGGCCGAAAATCCGATGCCGCATTCGCCTCAGGATAACACCTCTCAGGCTGCGCACGGCGCAGAGAAACTTGTAGAGCTCGCAAAATCCATGCCTCTGACCGATGGGGGCCGCAGGACGTCGCAGATGCTGTCCCAGGCCCTTGCGCTTGATCCCCGGAACCACGATGCGCAGATTTTCCAGGAACGGCTGCACCAGATGTTCGTGCCGCGCTGGCATTTCCCGATGCTGGCGGATACGGCCCGCAACAGCGCCTATGCCAAGGCGATCGCAGCGAAGGTAAAACCGGGCGATGTGGTGCTGGACATCGGCTGCGGCGCCGGTCTAACGGCGATGCTGGCCGCGCGCGCCGGGGCGAAACACGTCTACACCTGCGAACAGCAGCCGCTGATCGCCGAGGCCGCAACTCGCGTCATCGCTGACAATGGTCTCTCTGACCGCATCACCGTGATCCCGAAATGGTCGCATGAGATCGTCATTGGTGAGGACATGCCAGAAGCGGCAGATGTGGTGATTTCGGAAATCGTCGACACGGTCCTTCTGGGCGAAGGAGCGCTGGCAACACTGACCCATGCCATGGGCGCTCTGGCCAAGCCCGAGGCGCGCGCCATCCCCGAACGCGGTACCCTGGTGGCGCAAGCCGTGGAAAGCGATCAGTTGCTTGATCTGTGGCGCCCGCAACGGGCGGAAGGCTTTGATCTCAGTGCCTTTCACCACTTTGCCCGCGTTGCGCAGATCACCCCGAACGATTTCGCGGCCTGCAACCTGCGCCCGCTGGGGCCGACGACGGAGCTGTTCCAATTCGATTTCACCCGGCCCAGCCTCAAACCGGCCCGCACCACGGCGGATCTGACCTGCACGGAGGCAGGCACCCTGCAGGCCGTGCTTGTCAGCTTCGAGATGGAGCTGGCTCCGGGAATTCAGGTGGACAACGGACTGGCCTCTGATGGCCATTGGGGCCGAACGGCCTATCTGCTGGATCAGCCCGCCAAGGCCTGGCCGGGGCTGCAGTTTGCCGTGACCGCCCAGCACGATTCCGCACAGCTGAGCCTGTCGGTCCATGAGGACGAGCTGCGCACAAAAGTAGCCGATCAGGCTGCCGTCTGGATGCACCCGGCCTGGAACCTGCGCCCCGCACCGCAGGCGGATGCCGCTCTTGCCGCCGATGCCGCCCCGATCTGGGGGCAGACCCCTCCCACAGGTATCGAGCATCAGGGCCCGTCTTTCCACTAGGCCCGCTTCTCACGAAGAATGCCCCCATGCAGCGCCGCGGCCCCCGCCCCGGCGCTGCATTCACTTGGACCGCATGTGTTACGGAGCCAATGCCAGAGGCGCCATCCCCTCCACACGACTGCCTCCCCGGCACAGGCCAGGAATAATTTCCCACGACCTGCGCGGGTTGCAGGTAGCCTGTCCCGATTTCACCGGTTTGCGTTGTGTGGGCGCCCGTGCTGCCCTACACCTGTGGCAAGTCACGATTTCAGGGAGAGAGACATATGACCGATGCCCCCAGCTACGGCTTTGATACATTGCAAATTCATGCCGGTGCACGACCCGATCCGGCCACTGGCGCCCGCCAGACCCCGATTTACCAGACCACCTCTTACGTCTTTCGCGACGCGGACCATGCGGCCGCTTTGTTCAACCTGCAGGAAGTCGGCTATATCTATTCGCGCCTGACCAACCCCACGGTTGCGGTGCTGCAAGAACGTCTGGCCACGCTTGAAGGCGGCGTCGGCGCGGTCTGCTGCTCTTCCGGCCACGCGGCGCAAATCCTGGCCCTGTTCCCGCTGATGGCGCCGGGCTGCAACGTGGTTGCCTCAACCCGGCTTTATGGCGGAACCGTCACCCAGTTCAGCCAGACCATCAAACGCTTTGGCTGGTCGGCGACCTTCGTCGACACTGACGATCTGGACGCCGTGCGTGATGCCATTGATGAGAACACCCGCGCGGTGTTCTGCGAATCCATCGCCAACCCAGGCGGCTATGTCACCGACATCCGCGCCCTGGCCGATGTGGCCGATGCTGCGGGGGTGCCGCTGATCGTCGACAACACCACCGCCACGCCATACCTGTGCAACCCGATTGCCCAGGGTGCCGCGCTGGTGGTGCATTCCACCACCAAGTACCTCACCGGCAATGGCACCGTCACCGGCGGCGCAGTGATCGATTCCGGCAATTTCGACTGGTCCGCCTCGGACAAATTCCCGTCCCTGTCGGCGCCGGAACCGGCCTATCACGGGTTGAAGTTCCACGAGACCTTCGGCTCGCTGGCCTTCACCTTCCACGGCATCGCCATCGGGCTGCGCGATCTGGGCATGACGATGAACCCGCAGGCGGCGCATTACACGCTGATGGGCATCGAAACCCTGTCCCTGCGCATGCAGCGCCATTGTGACAATGCCATCAAGGTTGCCAGCTGGCTGGAGCAGGATGATCGCGTTGATTACGTGACCTATGCCGGCCTGCCCTCTTCGCCCTATTACGAACGGGCGCTGGCCTGCTACCCCAAGGGCACCAGCGGCTTGTTCACCTTCGCAGTGAAAGGCGGCTATGAAGCCTGCATCAAACTGGTCGATGCGCTGGATATCTTCAGCCATGTGGCCAATCTCGGCGACACCCGTTCGCTGATCATCCACTCGGCGTCGACCACCCACCGCCAGCTGACACCCGAGCAGCAGGAAGCGGCCGGTGCAGGCCCCAACGTGGTGCGCATTTCCATCGGCATCGAAGATCCCGATGATCTGATCGCTGATCTGGATCAGGCCCTGACCAAAGCCTGCGGTTGATCCCGCGCCGCAGTTTGCAAACACAACAAAGGCCGGGCAAATCGCCCGGCCTTTTCATGTCTGGCACGTACTTTGTCCGCTACCAGAGTCATTCCAAACCCGGCACCCGCAGGTCAAAGACCACCGATACGCTATGTTCAAAACCAAGGCTTCCGGCCTCGACCGGCATCGACGATGAGCGGGCCATTTCCATCATCTTCATCGGGCGCGGACCGCCACTGCCGCCATGTTCTGTGATCGAGCGTACCGGCCCCAGCTCCATCTCAGCCGCCTCGGCCAGTTGCCGCGCCTTGCGGATGGCATCGCGCACCGCACCGCCCCGGATCTGGTCAATGACCGCCGCGGAATCTGCAACGCCAAAGCTCAAGCCTCTGAAATTATTGGCTCCGGCGGCCAGTACCCGGTCCAGAATCGGTCCAAGATTGTCCAGCTCCCGCACCCGGACCGCCAGCGTATTGCTGGCAACAAACCCGGTGATCTCACGCTGTTCCCGGCCATCGGATGTGCGCCGGGCACTCCAGACCGGATCAATCGAAATCGATTGGGTCTGCATGTCCTCTGCGGAAATGCCCGCCTCGCGCAGCCCCGCGATCACCGCCGTCATGTCCTCCGACACCTGACGCATGGCTATAGCCGCCTCTTCCGCCTCGGCGGTGACGCCCAAAGTGATGGTGGCCCGGTCCGGCGCAACCTCGGTGCGTGCCTCTCCGGTGACCACGATCTGGCGCGGGCCCGCTGCCTCCGCCAGCACCGCCCCGGTGGAGCAGGTCCAGATCATCAATGATGCAAGTATCGCCTTCGTCTTCATCTCAGCGTCTCCTGTGTTGTGCCCCAAGATGGGAGCGTTTCCTTGCCACAGACAAGGGCTCTTCCCGTCTTTTCCTTTTCCTCGGCGAACTCCTGCTTTAAGGTCTGCCCGCAAGGCCAGACGGGCACTTAGCGGTCCGGGCACATGGAATTTGGATGGTTTGACCGCACTATGAAACCGGGGTTTGCTCTCTCTCTGTCTTCGGAAGGCATTGCCTTTCTGCGCCGCGCCGCCGGGGGCTGGCGCAATATTGGCAAGGTGCCGCTGAGCCACCCGGATCTGCCTCGGGCATTGGCCGATCTGCGCACAGCCGGGGAGGCGCTGGCGGAGGGCGGCTCCACCTGTTGCAAGGTGGTGATTCCGAACGATCAGATCCGTTATCTGACCGTTGAAACCGGTACTGCCGACGCTCCCACCCGGCGCGAGATGGCGAAAAAGGCGCTGGAAGGCGCCACGCCCTACGCTGTGGCGGATCTGTCCTTTGATATCTCCGAAGACGGGCCGCTGACCCATGTGGCAGCCGTCGCCCGCGAAACCCTGGAAGAGGCCGAAGGCTTCGCGCTGGAACACGGGTTCATCCCGGCCAGTTTCGTAGCCGTACCCGGCGACATGGATTTTCTCGGG
Organism: Phaeobacter sp. SYSU ZJ3003; assembly: GCF_041300735.1. Taxonomy (NCBI): domain Bacteria; kingdom Pseudomonadati; phylum Pseudomonadota; class Alphaproteobacteria; order Rhodobacterales; family Roseobacteraceae; genus Phaeobacter; species Phaeobacter sp. SYSU ZJ3003. The sequence goes on from NZ_PXNU01000037.1 coordinate 58,552, forward strand.
GAGCCGTTCTTTGGCGCCTCCACCGCGATCGGAGACGCCCCGATTGAGCCGGATGGCATCGCGGTTGTCGACATCGGACCAGTCATTCCGCGTGCGCCCAAAGCCGCCGAAAAGAGCGCGCCGCAGGCCAAGAAGATTGGCGAGCCTGCCGGAAAAGAAACCGAGGCCCCCGCCGAGGCGACCCCAGTTCTCGCCGACGAAGCAGCGCCTGCAGCAGGCGCGCCGGATGAATCTCAGGAACCGGCCCCGGAGACCGCTGAGGAAAATCCAGCCGCAAAACCGGGTGTCCCTGACCAAGGCGCCAGCAAAGACGCTGTTTCCGTTGCTGATACGCAGGCGGAAACGCCCGATGATGGCAAGGCCGAGGCCCAGCCTCTACGCCCCGAGGACAAGACTGCCGGGGATAAGTCCCCGCGGATCGAAATCTCTGCGAAGGCTGGCGCCGAGGGCGCAGCAGAGGAAGACCCCGGCGAAGATCAGGGACCGGCCATGGGTTTCAGCACCCGGCGCCGGAAGGCCGACAGCGGCGCTGCGGCCCCTGCCCTCGCTGGCGCCACCCGCGCAGCACCGACGCCGGTGGCCGATCACAAGATCACCGCTCAGAAAGGGGGTCAGGGACCGCAGAAAACCGGTACCCCCGAGGGGCCTGCCGCTCCGGTCTCTAAGAAACAGCCCGACTCTGCCAGCGCGGCGCCTGCAACCCCGATCACGCCACCGCCAGGCCAGCCGCAAAGCGGCAAAAGCGAGAGCGCAGTTCCGGGTTTGCTTGCCCGCCTGCTGGGAAAGAAAGCCGGATCCGGAAAACCGGCACCAAGCCGCACCCCGGCAAAACCGCGCAACATGGGACTGGTCCTGACGGTCCTCCTGGTGGTTTTCATGGTGACCGTCGCCGCGCTCGCCTATGTGTCCCCGGGCGGATTGTTTGGCCGGTTCTCGGATCAGCCCGCTGCCGAGGATACCCCCCTGCGGGGCAGCACCCCGGAACCGGCAGCGGAACCAGAGGCACCGCAGCCAGGCGATGCAACTCCGGCAGAAACCACAGTGCCAGAGATGCCGGACGAAGCACCTTCTGTGCCGCTGGCCTCCGCGGAGCCTGCTGAAACCACACCGGCAGATGTATTGACGGCAGACACCGAAGACCGGCCCATTGCGCCGCAGGTCAGCGCCCTGCCGGACCAGCCGGACCCGGGTGTGACCTTCCTTCCCGACACCGAGGACACCCCCGGTACCGCAGACGCGCAGGATCAAGCCGATATCGAGACCGCACGGCTTGACCCCGAAGCCATCGCCGATGGTGTGCTGGATGACACCGCGACCGAAACAGAACCTGAAGCTCTCAGCGCCGAAGACCGCGCCTTGGAGCAGGCCGCGCAATATGCCGCCACCGGCATCTGGCAGGCGGTGCCCGAAATCGCGCAGGTCCCGGCGGTGGTGGATCTGGACGGTATCTATGTGGCCTCGATCGACGATACCGACCTGTCGCAGGACGCCGTCGCCCTGCCACCGCAACCGGATGCGAGCACCGATGACGCCCCGGATGTCGTCAGCTCTCCCGCCGCCGCAGGCAGCGCCATCGCGCTGGACCGGCGCGGGCTCGTCGAAGCCACGCCCGAAGGCACCGTGAACCCCGACGGCGTGATGGTTTTCCTGGGCCGCCCGCCGGTCGTGCCACCGCCTACACCGGAACGTATCGACCCCGCCGTGGCCGAGGCGGCAGCAGCCGCAGAGGCCGAAGCGGCCCGGCTTGAAGCCCTGTCACAACTGCGCCCGCGTGCCCGGCCCGCCGACCTCACCGAACAGGTGGAACGGGCGCAACTGGGCGGGCGCAGCCGCGCCGAACTGGCCAGCCTGCGCCCGCGCATCCGCCCGGCCTCACTGAAGACCGAAGAACAGGAAAGCCAGCCTGCCACCGCACTGGCTGTTGCCACCTCTGTCACCCCGCGGGCGCGGCCGACGAATTTCTCCAATATCGTTGACCGGGCGCAGCGCAGCACCTCGGCAGTGGCCACCGCCGCAGCCGTGCCTGCCACCGTTACCCCGCGCCTGCCCAGCTCGGCCTCGGTGTCGCGGCAGGCCACCATCACCAATGCGATCAACCTGCGCCGCCTGAACCTGATCGGCGTCTATGGCACCTCTGCCGACCGTCGCGCACTGGTGCGCCTGCCGAGCGGTCGCTATCGCAAGGTCCAAGTCGGCGACCGTCTCGACGGTGGTCGTGTGGTCGCCATCGGCGATGCCCGGCTGCAATACCAGAAAAGCGGCCGCAACCACACGCTGGAAATGCCCGAGTAATACTGGCCTGCAGCCGGTTCTTTCCGCCGTTCCTCCATGCCCCCCCACAAACTCCTCACGAAGGCATGCAAGAGCCAGTGTTGCGCTGACCACCTGGCATCATGTCCTCTACCGCACATTCACATGCGCTCCCGACATGAAAAAACCGGCTCCCAAACAGGAGCCGGTCCAATCACTCTTTACACAATCAGACCAGACCGCGAGACCGCCAAAGGCAGCCCCGGATCCGCGCCGGATTACTCGGCGGCCTGGATTTCGCCGTTGTTGATCTGCTCCTGCTCGATGGATTCGAACAGCGCCTTGAAGTTCCCCTCGCCAAACCCATCGTCGCCCTTGCGCTGGATGAATTCGAAGAAGATCGGGCCGATCACGGTCTTGGAGAAGATCTGCAGCAGGATCTTGGTCTCACCGCCATCCACGACGCCTTCGCCATCGATCAGGATGCCGTGTTTTTTCATGCGCTCGATCGGCTCTTCGTGGCCGACCACACGGTCATGGCTGAGGTCATAGTAGGTTTCCGGCGGGGCCGGCATGAAGTTGATGCCACGCTCGGAAATCTCGTCGGTGGAGTCGTAGATATTCTCGGTACCCACGGCGATGTGCTGGATGCCTTCGCCCTTGTACTTTTTCAGGTAGGCGACGATCTGGCCGGTCTCGCCACGATCCTCGTTGATCGGGATGCGGATACGGCCACAGGGCGAGGTCAGAGCGCGGCTCAGAAGACCGGTGAATTTGCCTTCGATGTCGAAAAAGCGGATTTCCTTGAAGTTGAACAACTCGCCGTAGAACTTGAACCACTTGTCCATGTTGCCCTTGTAGACATTGTGGGTCAGGTGATCGAGATAGTAGAAGCCCACGCCGCGCGGCTTGGATTGTTTCAGCCACTCGAATTCCTCGTTGTAGGGCGAGGTCTCATAGTACTGGTCGATGAAGTAGATCAGCGAGCCGCCGATGCCCTTGATCGCGGGCACATTCATGGTCTTGTCATCGCCTTCATAAGGCTCGGCGCCCTTGGCAACAGCGTGATCAAATGCCTTTTGCGCATCCACAACGCGCCAGCCCATCGAAGGGGCGCAGGGGCCGTGCTCTTCGACGAACTTCTCGGCAAAGCTGCCCTTTTCGGCGTTCAGGATATAGGTGATATCGCCCTGCTGCCACAGCTCGATCCCCGGCTTGGTCTTGTGGCGGCCCACCAGCTCGTAGCCCATCTTGGTGAAAAGGTCGCGCAGTTCCTGCGGCTCCGGACTGGCGAATTCGACGAATTCAAAACCATCGGTGCCTGCGGGGTTCTCTTCGCTGATGACGGATTTCGGGGCATTATGCGGGAACGGACCCATGGGTGCTCCTCCTGATTGCGCGTTTCAATTCTGCTATAAAGATAGCGCGTTCGATACGCAGTGTTTGCGCATTCATTGGCCTCCTGCTAGGATTTCATGCGCAATTACCGCATACTTTCCAGTCTTTTCGGGAATACCACGCATATGCTCGATTCTACCGACACCCGCCTTCTGGCCGCGTTGCAGAAGAACGCCCACCTCACGGCGCAGGAGCTGGGGGAGCTTTTGAACCTGTCACCCAGTCAGGCCGGACGGCGGCGGCAAAGGCTGGAGGCCGAAGGGTATATCCAGGGTTACGCGGCGCGGCTGGATGCGGCGAAACTGGGGCTGGCGGTGCAAGGATTTGTACAGGTGCATCTTGGCAGCCACGGCCCGGAACAATCGGCCAGCTTTGCCCGGCTGGTCAGCACCCGGGCCGAAATCACTTCAGCCTGGACCATGACCGGCGAGGCCGACTACCTGCTGAGGGTCTATTGCCGCGACCTTGAGGCGCTGAACACGCTGATCCACGATGTTCTGCTGACACACCCAGCCGTTGCACGGGTGCAAAGCCAGATCGTAATGGCTCAGTTAAAACGCGATGCGCCCCTGCCGACTTAACGATACGGGAAGATTCTCACGCTAAAGATGCATTGCGCATGCCTAAAGCTGGGAACACCTAATGTCATTTGTCGACCGCCGTATTGAAACCCGCCCGTCCAGCGGAGAAGCCCCGTTCAAATTGAACGAAGTGTTTTTCTCTCGCACCGATAAGCGCGGAGTTATTGAGGCCGGAAACTATATTTTCCGGCGGGTTGCCGATTACGATTGGCCTGAACTGATCGGCGCACCGCACAAGGTGATCCGCCACCCGGATATGCCACGTGGCGTGTTCAAGCTGTTCTGGGACACCATCAAGGCCGACAAAACCATCGGCGCCTATGTCAAGAACCTGGCCAAGGACGGCCTGTACTATTGGGTCTTCGCCGTCGTGGTGCCCCACAAGGATGGCTATCTCTCCGCCCGGATCAAGCCGACCAGCCCGGTCTTTGAGGAGGTGCAAACCATCTACGAGACGATGCGCCTGGCGGAAGAGCAGGAAGGCCTCTCCCCCGACGAAAGCGCCGAAATCATGATGGAATGGGTGCGCAGCAAAGGGTTTGAAGACTACGATCAATTCGCAGCCCATGCTCTGTGCGAGGAATTCAAGGCCCGCGATGCGGCCCTCGGGAACCCGGTGGACGAAACGCTGCTGGCGCTTGCCCGAATGCTCGACAACGCCCAGGTCCTGGTTGATCAGACCGAAGGTCTGGTCAAGGATTTCGACGCTATGCACACGATCCCCCACAATCTGCGGGTCATCGCATCGCGTATCGAGCCCGCCGGCGGTCCAGTCACCGTCCTGTCCCAGAACTACGGTTCCATGTCGCGCGAGATGTCCGATTGGTTCGCCGCCCATGTGATGGGCGAAAACAGCACCTTTGCCACCATCAAATCCACCGTCAACACCAGCCTGATGGTGCAATGCATCACCCGCATGCTGCAGGAGTGCGACCAACAGCTGAGCATGGAACGCCGCGCCCTGGGCGAGATCGATATGGCGCATGAGCGCGCCGTTCTGAAGCAGATCGTGAATGACCAGCTGGACCGCAAACGCGTCGGCCAGGAAGACGTCAACCGCGAAGCAGACAGAATCATGCACGCCTGCCAGGTCATGCACCGCCAGTTCCTTGGCCTCAGCTCGACCCGGGTGCTGTGCAAGATCGAAAGCGCGCGCCTCCCGGAATCGGGCGAAACCCTTTCGGACATCATCGACCAGCTTGGCGTCTTCCAGCGCCGGATTTCCGAGCGGCTGGAGCGGATCGAGAAACTGTCCGGCGACATCCGCATCCACGAGAAATAACACCATGCCCGGGCCTGTCGCGGAACAGGCGCAATAGGCCCGGCCTACATCCCCAAGTCGCCCTAACCCGTTGCCAAGGCGGCTGTCGCTTGCCATACCTTCGGCATGGACGCGTTTCTCTACCAAGCCTCGATTTACCTCGCCGCCGCCGTCATCGCGGTCCCCATCGCAGCGCGCTTGGGGCTCGGTTCGGTGCTGGGATACCTTGCAGCCGGCATCCTAATCGGACCAGTCTTCGGCTTTGTCGGCTCTGAAACCCAGGACCTGCAGCATTTTGCCGAATTTGGCGTCGTGATGATGCTGTTCCTGATCGGCCTGGAGCTTGAGCCGCGGGCACTCTGGGCCATGCGGCACAAGCTATTGGGTCTTGGCGGTTTGCAAGTCCTGTTCAGTACCCTGGCCCTGATGGGCGCTGCCATGGCCGCCGGGGAGCCTTGGCAGGTGAGCCTTGCAATCGGCCTCGCGCTATCGCTTTCCTCGACCGCGATCGTGCTGCAGACCCTGTCAGAAAAGGGCCTGATGCAGACCGGCGGCGGGCGGGCCAGCTTCTCGGTGCTGCTGACGCAGGATATCGCCGTCATTCCGATCCTTGCTTTCCTACCGCTGCTGGCGACCACCGGTGGCCCGCAAATCGGCTCCGACGGGTCGATCCAGCGCGCCGCCGAGGCCGGTCACAACGGTGGGCATGGCTCGCTGTCTCTGGTCGAAGGCATGCCCGGCTGGGCCGTGACCCTGATCACCATTGCCGCTGTTGCCTTTATCATCCTGGCCGGGATCTATCTGACCCGACCGCTGTTCCGCTTTATTCATGCCTCCAACCTGCGGGAAATGTATACCGCGCTGGCGCTGCTGATCGTTGTCGGGATCTCCTTCCTGATGACGCTGGTCGGCCTGTCCCCGGCGCTTGGTGCCTTTCTGGCCGGTGTGGTTCTGGCCAACTCCGAGTTCCGGCACGAGCTGGAAAGCGACCTCAACCCTTTCAAAGGACTGCTTCTGGGGTTGTTCTTCATCACCGTCGGCGCCGGGATCAACTACCGCCTGTTCCTCGCCAGCCCCGGCGATCTGATCGGCCTCGCGCTGCTGGTGATCGTCGCCAAGGGGCTGGTGCTCTATTTCGTCGGCCGCGCCTTCGGCCTGCGCCGCCGGGCACATTGGCTGTTCACGCTGGGGCTGGCGCAGGCAGGTGAATTCGGCTTCGTGCTGCTTGCCTTTTCCCGGCAGCTCAACGTTATCCCGCCCGCCCTGTCGGAAAAACTGTTACTGATCATCGCCCTGTCGATGCTGATCACGCCGCTGCTGTTCATTGCCTATGACCTGTTGTCCAAACGGTTGGGCGAGGCGCGGGTGGAGCATGCCCCGGATGAAATCGACGAGGAAGGCCCCGTGATCATTGCCGGCATCGGCCGATTTGGCCAAATCGTCAACCGGCTTGTCCGCGCCAGCGGCTTCAAGACGGTGCTGCTCGACAACGACATGGAAGCCGTTCAACTGATGCGCCGTTTCGGCGTCAAAAGCTTTCTTGGCGATCCGACCCGGCCCGAGCTGCTGAAGGCCGCCGGCATTGCAAAGGCCAAGATCCTTGTGGTCGCGCTGGATGATCCGGAGAACACCGTGAAACTGGTGGACTATGTGCGGCGCAACTACCCCGGTATCCACATCATCGCCCGGGCCTATGACCGGCATCACGTTTTCGATCTGTATCAGGCTGGTGCCAATGACATCGTGCGGGAAATGTTCGATAGCTCCCTGCGTGCCGGGCGTTACGTGCTGGAGCGGATTGGCCTCAGCGAATATGAGGCCGCGCAGGCCGAACAGACCTTCTATGCCCATGATCGCCTGACCATCCGCGAGCTGGCAAAGCACTGGGTCCCCGGCACTCCGGCCAGTGAAAACAAGGCCTATATCGCCCGTGCGCGCGAGCTGGAAAAAGATCTGGAGACGGCCCTCTTGGAACTGGCCGAGCAGAAGGACCAAAAGTCCTCCTGATCCCGGCCAGATGGGTTTTCAGAAGCGCGCTCAGCCGTCGGTAACGCCCGCCTCGGCAAAGGTCGCCATGCCGCTGTGGCAGGCGATGGCGCCTTTCAGGATCTGAATCGCCAGAGCCGCACCAGAGCCTTCGCCAAGGCGCAGTCCCAAGGTCAGCAGCGGCTCCTTGCCCAGCTTTTCAAGCAACATCACATGTGCGGCCTCTGCGCCCTTGTGGCCGGCCACCGCGTGATCGAGCGCGCCCTCATGCGTTTTCAGCAGGCAGGCTGCTGCGGAACAGCAGATATAGCCATCCAGGATCACCGGAATGCGCAGCATCCGGGCCGCCGCGATGGCACCGGCCATGGCGGCAATCTCACGCCCGCCAAGACATGCCAGCGCATCGAGACCATCCTTGATCTGGGGGCCGTGCAGGGCGACGCCCTCGGCCACCACCCGGCTCTTGTTGGCCAGCCCGGCATCATCGACGCCGGTGCCGCGCCCGGTCCAGTCGGCTGCAGCGCCGCCGAACAACGCGCAGGACAGGGCCGCCGCAGCGGTGGTGTTGCCGATGCCCATTTCGCCCACCACCAGCAGATCCGCCGTGGGGTCCACCGCCTCCCAACCCGCCTGCAAGGCGCTGAGCAGCTCAGCCTCGCTCATCGCGGGGGCCTTGGTGAAATCCTGCGTTGGCCGGTCAAGGTCCAGCGCATGCACATCCATGCGCGCTCCGGCGAATTCGGCGAGCTGATTGATCGCCGCCCCGCCATGTTCGAAATTCAGAACCATCTGGGCGGTCACCTCGGCCGGAAAGGCCGACACACCCTGCGCCGTCACGCCGTGATTACCGGCAAAGACGATCACCTGCGGCGCGGTAATGGCTGGTCGGTCGCTGCCGCGCCAGCCCGCATACCAGATCGCAAGATCCTCCAGCCGACCCAGTGCCCCGGGTGGTTTGGTCAGCTGCCCATTGCGCGCTTCGGCGCCCTGCGTTGCGGAGGCATCTGCTGCCGGTGCCGCACCAAGCTGGGCACGAAAGTCATCAAGAGAAGATATCTGGGGCAGCATGGATCAGCCTCGTTGCATAGGGTTACGGTACGCGGGTAAAGCGATTGGGCACCTGTTTAACCGCTCGCCCCCCCGCTGCAAGTCCCGCAAGAGGCCCGCAAATGCGAAAAACCGACATCCGCGCAGCCGACATTCCCCTGGCGCTGGTTTTGCTGACCCGCCTGCCCCTGCCGCACCTGTCGGCAGAGACGTTCAAACGGCAATCGGCAGCGGTCTGGGCCTTTCCGCTGGCGGGCGTCACTGTCGCCTTGCCCGCCGCGATTGCGGCCAGCCTGGCCCTCACGCTTGGCCTGCCGCCGTTGGTTGCCGCCGGGCTGGCGCTGGCAGTGCAGATCCTGCTCACCGGCGCCATGCACGAGGATGGCCTAGCCGACACCGCCGATGGGCTGTGGGGCGGGTTCGAGCCTGCGCGTCGGCTGGAGATCATGAAGGACAGCCAGATCGGCACCTATGGGGTGCTGGCGCTTATCCTCGGGCTGGGGCTGCGCTGGGTGGCGCTGGCCGCCCTTTTGGAGACCGCAGGCCCCTGGCCGCTGCTGGCGCTGGCCATGCTCAGCCGGGCTGCCATGCCGGTTCTGATGTACGCCCAGCCCCATGCGCGCGCCGATGGCCTGTCCCGCAGCGTCGGACGCCCCCGCGCCCTGCCCGTTGTGCTGGGCGGGGTTCTGGCACTGGGTCTGGCGCTGCCATTCATCGCCTTGTCGCAGCTCTTGGCCGTGGCCGTGATCATGGCGCTGGTCACGGCAGGTCTTGGCGCGCTGTCGCGGGCCAAGATCGGCGGTCAGACCGGCGATATTCTGGGCGCGACCCAGCAACTGTGCGAGCTTACGGGCCTGCTGGTCTTGCTGGCGCTCTGAGGGGTCACTCGACGCCGGTGGTCAGGATCTTCAGCTGTTCGCCGCAATGCTTGCAGTGGACCGCGTCGATATCGTGCCGCGTCAGGCCACAGGTAGGACAGGTATAACGCACCTTCTGCGGCTGAAAGATCGCCTGCGCCAGCCGCACGAACAGCGCCACCCCCACCACCATGACAAAGACCGAAAACATCTTGCCCGCCGGAGAGGCCATGGTGATATCGCCAAACCCGGTGGTGGTCAGCGTCGCAACGGTGAAATAGAGCGCATCCACATAGGGCGACTGGGTCTGGGTCTCATCGATAAAGAAGATCAGCACCGCCATGGCGGTGGCAAAGATGAACACGAAGAGGTTGACCCCGGCCAGAAGCGCATCCTCGTTACGGCGGAAGAATTCGCTGTCGCGGCGCAGGTCGCGGAGCAGATGGTAGGAATGGATAAGCCGCAGCGCCCGCAGGATCCGCAAAAAAGCCAGGCTGCCGGAGAACAACGGATCCAGCAGCAGGGTCACGATCACCGTCACATCGGCCAGCGTATAGATCTGCCACAGGAAGGCCTTGCGGTTACGGGCGATCCACAGCCGCGCCGCCAGATCCAGCCCGATGATAACGCCGAGCAGCTGGCTGATCGCGATCAGCATCGGGCCATGATCGACATGCGCCGTGGCAATGAAGAACAGGATCGACAGCGCATCAAAGATAATGATGCCATAGCGGAACCGCACCGCACCGGGCGAGGCGCCCTCGTAAAGGGTGTTGATGCGTTTCTTCAGGTTCTGCATGCCCGCTGTGCCCCTGCTCTACCCCAATCCCGGCTCAACAGAACATCCGGAAAAACAAAGGGCCGCGCAACCCGGCGCGGCCCTTTGTTTTTGCATGTGTCTTTCGGTGTCCGGCTGTTTCCGGCAGCCTCAGGCCGCAGCAGCGCGTGAGGTCAGAACCTCATCCACCTGTTTGGCGGCCGAGATTTCGTCACCATCGGCAACCGCAGCCACTTCGCGGGTCAGACGCTCCAGCGCCGCCTCGTACAGCTGACGCTCGGAATAGCTTTGTTCACGCTGATCGTCGGTGCGGTGCAGGTCGCGGACCACTTCGGCGATGGCGATCAGATCGCCGGAGTTGATCTTCTGTTCGTATTCCTGCGCGCGGCGGGACCACATGGCCCGCTTGACCTTGGCCTTGCCCTTGAGGGTCTTCATGGCCTGGTTGATCACATCGGGAGAGCTGAGCGAGCGCATGCCCACTTCGACCGCCTTGTTGGTCGGCACCCGCAGGGTCATCTTGTCCTTTTCAAAGGTGATTACGAAAAGCTCCAGCGCAAAGCCGGCCACTTCCTGCTCCTCGATCGAGATGATCTGGCCGACACCATGCGCCGGGTAAACCACATACTCATTGGGGCGGAATTCGAGCTTCTTCGATTTTGTCATACAGGTCTTTCCTCGCAATAAGCCGGATGCATGTTCCGGCACGACAACGACAAAGAGTGGTCACCGGCTCACTTACAGTGATCCGCGCGCCACGCGATAGTCGCAGAAAATCTGCCCGTAATGCATGAATGGGCATTCAAACAGTCGGACAACATCTCGTGTTCTGTTCATCTCAGAGACAGATCATACCACAAAATCGGGGTATTCGGAAGGCACCCTTACAACGCCGGGCAAACACCTGCGTGTTATAGGCGATTCGGACCTAATCTATGCGTTTCACACGCCGCCACACCCAAATGAGGCAAAAACCCGCGAATCGCGTGAAAACCAGAGGATCAACTGGCAGAGCTCAGCTGCTCAGCCGCCCTCGCCAGGAGCTTCGGAGAAGTATTTCTCCATCTTGCCCTCTTCGCCGTCGCGGTCTTCTGCGCCGGGCATCGGGTCTTTCTTGGAGACGATCACCGGCCACATCTCGGAATACTTGCGGTTGAACTCAACCCATTTGTCCATGTCCGGCTCGGTATCCGGGCGGATCGCGTCGGCGGGGCATTCTGGTTCACAGACACCGCAGTCAATGCATTCATCCGGGTGGATGACTAGCGTGTTCTCGCCTTCGTAGAAACAGTCTACAGGGCAGACCTCAACACAATCGGTGTATTTGCAGGCGATGCAGTTTTCCGTAACGACATAGGTCATAGTGCCAGGTCCCGTTTTCTGTTTGGCGTCTAGCTAATCCAGAGCGGCGCCATCTTCAAGATGTCAATGGATGTCGCCCCTGCGGGTAAGATCAAGCGCCCTGCGAGATTTCTTATCAGGGCGGCCCTTTCCCTCAAAGCGCGGATTGGCCGGAACGCTTTCCTGTTTTTCGGTCATGTCGAAATACAGGGTTTGTGCTTCAGGCGCCGGTCCGCGCCGTTCGCCGATTGCTTCGACACGGACAACCCGAATCTGCCGCCCCTGCGGAAAGGTCAGAACGTCACCCGGGGTGACGTTCTGAGCCGGTTTCGAGATCTTGTCGGCATTCAGGCGGACGTGACCGGCGCTGACCTGTTTCGCGGCCAGGCTACGGGTTTTGAAAAACCGCGCATGCCATAGCCATTTATCGATACGGATCTTTGCCGCGCCCTCCTGCATGGCCGGATCAGTCGCCCTGTTTCAGCCCCATCAGCGCCGCGGCGAAGGGGTTGTCGGGATCGATCTTCTTTTCCTTCTTCGGCGGGCGGGCCGAATAGGTCTTACCGCCCTGCTGCTGAGGACGTCCGCCTTTCTTGCCACCGGGTTTGCCGCCACCAGCGCCGCCTTTGGCACCGCGGGGTTTGCCCTTGCCGCCACCGGCATTGCCACGGGCGTCCTGGCCTTGCTGGCCACGGCGCTGACCGCGGTTGCCGCCCTGACGGGCACGACCGCCCCAGGTGAAAGTATAGAAGACCTCGACTTCAGGCGCCTCAACAGAGGCATCTGCCGCTTCGCCCACCGGGGTTTCATTCTCGGCGACCTCAGGCACGGGTTCTTCCGCTGCAGCATCCGAACCGGTTTCCGCAATCGGCGCCACGCCTTCGTCTGCGATGGCGGCAGCTTCAGGCACCACATCTGCGGCAGGCGCAGCGCCCTCACCCGCAGGCGTAGCGGCCGGGGTGTTTTCCGCGTCCGCCGCGGCATCCATGACAGGCTGACCTGCCGCGGGCGTGCCGGTTTCAGCGACAACTGCATCCGCCGGTTTGACCTTTTCGCGTTCGCCCTTTTCGGCGCGATAGCCAAGGCCCTGCATCAGGTCCGCGAATTGCTCCAGCGTCATACCGGTAATCGACAGCATGTCGGGCTTGGCTTCGAAACCGCCGCGGCTGTCTTCGGCGCGCAGCATGTCGGCCAGCCGTTCCAGCATATCGATGCGGATCATCCGCTCACCCGCTTCGCGGTAGCCGGACATTGTGTCATAGCCCTGCGGTGCGTCTTTCAGCGCGGGCACGGTCACCAGACCCGGAGGCGGTGCCTCGGGGAAGTCCTGCAGCCCGTTTGCCAGCGACCACAGCACCAGACGCAGACGAGTCGGCGCCGGTTTCAGCAGCAGCGGCATGAAGATGGTGAACTGGCCGAACCGCACACCGTGCTTGCGCAGCGCGCCACGGGCGTCCTGGTCCAGATCCTTGACCTCCTGCGCGACGGTGTGGCGGGGCAGCAGGCCCAGCGCCTCGACCATGCGGAAGGCAAAACCACGGGCCAGCCCGTTCAGTTCCTCGTCCTTTTGCAGGTTCAGCAGCGGTTCAAACAGCGACTGGACCTTGCGGGAGATGAAATGCTGCAGGCGGCGTTCGACCTTTTGCGCAACCTCGGTCCCGGCTGCATCGTCGACAAAGACCTGCACGCCAGGGGTCAGCGGATCTGCACCGGCGACCAATTTGCCGATGGCGCTATCGCCCCACATGAGGCCACCCTGTTCGGTAAAATCAATTTCGGTATCGGGCGCATTGTAGAACCGGTCTGCCCGCAGATGAAAATGCGGAGCGAGCGCCTGCAAAGACGCGGATTTCAACGCCTTCGCTTCAGCACCTTCTGCGCCCTTGTCAGGCGAGAACCGGAACCCTTCGAGCCGTCCGACGAATTCGCCTTCGACGGTCACTTCACCCTTGTCATTCACTTCGGCCAAAAGGGCCTCCTTCTGCTTGAGCCGGCGCAAGAGCACGGATGTGCGCCGGTCCACAAATTTTTCAGTCAGACGTTCGTGCAATGCGTCCGACAACCTGTCTTCTACAGCGCGAGTCTCATTCCGCCAATGGATTTCGTCACGCAGCCAGCCTTTCCTTTGTGCCACATAGGTCCATGTGCGGATAAATGCCAACCGTTTGGACAAGGCATCGATATTTCCGTCCGTCCGGTCGATCCGCTTGATCTGTCGGGCCAGCCAATCGTCGGGCACGACGCCGCCGCCATGCAGGTGATTGAAGATCCCCCGCAACAGCGACGCATGTTCGGCATGGCTTATACCACGGAAATCGGGAATCCGGCAGACATCCCACAACAGCCGCACCGAAGGCGCATTGGTAGTCCGGGCCAGAATATCGGGATCCTGCGACAATGCTTTCAGCGCGCCAAGGTCATCGGCCTCGCGCGCCTTCATCAGGAATTCATCCTGCGGCGCTGCCTCAAGCGAGCGGATCAACGCCTCGACAGTACCGAATTGCAGCGCGGAGGAGCGCCAGTTCAGCTTTTTCAGCGGCGTGAAACGGTGCTCCATGATCGCCTGCGCCGTGCCTTCGTCCAGAGGGCGGGCATCGCCGGTCACCCCGAAGGAACCGTGGCTCATGCCGCGCCCGGCGCGGCCTGCGATCTGGGCCAGCTCGTTTGCTGCCAGCGGCCGCATGCGGCGGCCATCGAATTTGGAGGTCGAGGCAAAGGCGACATGATCGATATCAAGGTTCAACCCCATGCCGATGGCATCGGTGGCCACCAGATAGTCGACCTCTCCATTCTGATAGAGCGCCACCTGCGCGTTACGGGTGCGCGGGGACAGCGCCCCCATCACCACCGCAGCGCCCCCCTTCTGGCGGCGGATCAGCTCGGCGATGGCATAAACGTTATCGACCGAGAAGCCGACAATAGCGGTGCGCGGCGGCATCCGGCTGATTTTCTTCGATCCGGCATAGACAAGATCGGACATCCGTTCCCGGCGCACGAATTCCACACCCGGCACCAGCGCTTGAATCGGCCCGCGCATGGTGTCGGCGCCCAGAAACAGCGTCTCATGGGTGCCCCGCGCCCGCAGCAGCCGGTCGGTAAAGACATGGCCTCGTTCCGGATCGGCGCAAAGCTGGATTTCGTCGATGGCGAGGAAGTCACAGCCCATCCCCTCTGGCATCGCCTCAACGGTGCAAATCCAGTATTGCGCGCGTGGCGGCACGATCCGCTCTTCTCCGGTCAGCAGCGCCACCACAGAAGGGCCGCGCGCCGCGACGATCTTGTCATAGACCTCGCGCGCAAGCAGCCGCAGCGGGAATCCCATGATCCCCGTCCGATACCCCAGCATCCTGTCGATTGCGTAATGGGTTTTGCCGGTGTTGGTCGGCCCCAAGACCGCCGTCACCCGTGATGCGTTTGCCATAGCACCGCCCCTGCCCCGGTCGGGGCCTAGAGTTCCTTGCCCTCGACCAAGGGCGCCAATCGGTCGAGCGCCTTGGTTACTTCCTGATGCGTCGGATGTATAGCCTTGGCGCGCAAATAGGCGGCATAGGCATTCTGGGGATCGCGGAACTGTTCAAAGATGGTGCCCAGCGCGTAGATCGCGTCGTAATTATTGGGGTTCAGCGCCAGCGCATGCTCCAGATCCGCCACCGAGGGACCATAAAGGCCGATGACGAAATAGGCGCGCGCCCGCTCGTACCAGCCACGCGCGAATCCCGGCGCGTGATCGGTCAGCGCGGTCAGATGCTCGATTGCCTCTTGCGTGTCGCCCCGCTCCAGCGCCCGGACGCCGCGCGTCAGCAGCAGATCCATCGCAGGCGAGCCGCTTTTGCGCCACAGCGCCTGCAGCTCACGATCGATGGCAGCGGCATCGGTGGGATCGGCCACCGACAGCTCTGCCAATAGCGCCGCCTCATCCGGGGCACCGGTTCCGACCTGTGCCAGAACCGCCGAAGGCAGGGAAAACGTGACTGTCAGCGCCGTTGCCGCCACGATAGCTTTGAGGTTCGGAACATTTGCAACCATGATGACCCTCAGTGTAACCCCGTGCATCGCATTTTCCAGTGCCGTAGACGAAAGCTTCACATAAAAGTGCGATGCCCCTGCAAATGAGCGAGGAAGACCCGATGAGCGACACCCTGACACAAGCCGCCGCCGCCCTGAACGAAAAACTCGACGCGGCCGGTTTTGACGGCAGCGCCAAGTTCGAAATCGCCGACATGGGCGCGATCGTGCTGGACAGCGACGGCGCCCGGATCAGCGACGAAGAAACCGATGTCACCATGTCCGCCGATGCCGAAACCTTTGAGGCGATCCTGTCGGGTGAACTCAACCCCACCAGCGCCTTCATGACCGGCAAGCTGAGCGTTGACGGCGACATGGGCACGGCGATGAAACTGGCCTCGGCCCTCGCCTGACCACACTAGCCTGAATGATGGAGACACGCCCGATGGATCTGACCCCTGCCCCGTATTTTCGCGATATCGCCGATGGTCCGGAAGGGGGAGAAGCCCATTGGGTGACCACCAAAGATGGCCTGCGCATCCGCGTGGGCCATTGGCTGCCCGACGGTCTGCCGCGCGAGGCGATCAAGGGCACGGTGCTGATCTTTCCCGGACGCACCGAATATATCGAAAAATACGGCCCTGCAGCCATCGACCTGGGTCGGCGCGGCTTTGCGACGCTGGCCGTGGACTGGCGCGGACAGGGGCTGGCCGACCGGATGCTGGACGACCGGCGTCTTGGCCATGTTCAGCATTTCCCCGACTTTCAGCAGGACGTCGCAGCAGTGGTGCAACTGGCGCAGCAGCTTGACCTGCCGAAGCCCTGGTTCCTGCTGGCTCACTCCATGGGCGGCGCCATCGGGCTGCGCGCCCTGATCGAAGGGTTGCCGGTCAAGGCCTGCGCCTTCACCGGGCCAATGTGGGGGATCCAGATCCCCGCCGCCACGCGCCCCGTCGCACGCATCTTAGGCGCTTTGGCGCCACATCTGGGTTTCAGCGCAATGCGCGCGCCCACCACGACCAAGGGGCATTACGTGCAATCCGCCCCCTACGAAGGCAACACTCTGACCAATGACGCGGATATGTACCGGTTCATGCAGGAACAGCTGGAGGCCCAGCCGGATCTGACACTGGGCGGACCAACCGTACATTGGCTGAGCGAAGGACTGCAGGAATGCGCCGCCCTGGCCCAGCGCCCCTCTCCGGCGCTACCCTGCATCACCTTCCTCGGCAGCGACGAGCAGATCGTAAATACTGACGCCATCAAGGACCGCATGCAGCGCTGGCCCGGCGGCGAGCTGGATCTGGTTCAGGGCGCCCAGCACGAGGTGGTGATGGAAGGTCCAGCCATCCGCCAGCACACCTTTGACCGCATGTGCGCCCTCTTTGACCAATACCGGGGCTGAACGCCCCCGGCTGATGGGCGGCGCCGCTGATCGCTTGTGATCCCCCGCGCCGCTGCTTAGATGTCAATCGAATGGCACGGCGCGGCTGTGCCTCATCTTTTCACATGACGCTTCAAGGAGGCCCCATGTTTCAACTGCCTTTCCCCGTTCGTGACGCCAATGCCGGTGGAGGCTCTGACGCCTTCGGCAATCTGCCCGAATGGGATCTGACCGATCTTTACACCGCTGATGACGCCCCCGAACTGGCACGCGATCTGGATTGGCTGGAGCAGGAATGCAGCGCCTTTGCCGCCGATTACGAAGGCAAGCTGGCCGATCTTGATGCGGCGGGTCTGCTGGACTGCGTTCTGCGCAACGAGAAAATCAACGCCATCGCCGGGCGCCTGATGTCCTATGCGGGCCTGCGTTATTACCAGCTGACCACCGATGCAGACCGCGCCAAATTCCTGTCGGATTGCCAGGAAAAGGTCACCGTCTTCACCACGCCATTGGTCTTCTTCACGCTCGAGATCAACCGTATCGAAGATGACAAGCTGAAGGCGCTGTTTGCCGCCAATGCGGATCTCGCACGCTATGAACCCGTCTTCCGCCGCATCCGCGCGATGAAGCCGTACCAGCTGTCGGATGAGCTAGAAAAATTCCTGCACGATCTGGGCGTGGTCGGCGACGCCTGGGAGAAGTTGTTTGATGAGACCATCGCCGGTCTGACCTTCACCGTAGACGGTGAAGAGATGAACATCGAAGGCACGCTGAACTTCCTGACCGACCAAGACCGCAGCAAACGCGAAGCCGCGGCACGCGAACTGGCGCGGGTCTTTGCCGAAAACATCAAGATCTTTGCCCGCGTCCACAACACGCAAGCGAAGGAAAAGGAAATCGTCGACCGCTGGCGCGGTATGCCCTCGGCGCAGATGGGCCGCCATCTGGCCAATGATGTCGAACCCGAAGTGGTCGAGGCCCTGCGCGAAGCCGTCGTGGCCGCCTACCCCAAGCTGTCGCACCGCTATTACGAGCTGAAGCGCAAATGGCTGGGCCTGGACCGCATGCAGGTTTGGGACCGCAACGCGCCACTGCCGATGGAAGTCTCCCGCACCGTCGGCTGGGATGAGGCCCGCGACATCGTGATGGAGGCCTATGGCGCCTTTGATCCGCGCATGGCCGAAATCGCCGATCCCTTCTTCAACAAGGGCTGGATTGACGCGGGCGTGAAACCCGGCAAGGCGCCGGGCGCCTTTGCCCATCCCACCGTCACCGATGTGCACCCCTATGTGATGCTGAACTATCTCGGCAAACCGCGCGACGTGATGACCCTCGCGCATGAGCTGGGCCATGGCGTGCATCAGGTGCTGGCCGCCGGTCAGGGCGAAATGCTCTCCTCCACCCCGCTGACCCTGGCGGAAACCGCGTCCGTGTTCGGCGAGATGCTGACCTTCCGCAAGATGCTGGAAAAGGCCAAGGACCAGAATGAACGCCGCGTGCTGCTGGCGGGCAAGGTCGAGGACATGATCAACACGGTCGTGCGCCAGATCGCCTTTTATGATTTTGAGTGCAAACTGCACGAGGCGCGCCGCGGCGGAGAGCTGACGCCCGATGACATTAACGCGCTCTGGATGTCGGTGCAGGCCGAATCCCTGGGCGAAGCCTTTGATTTCATGGAAGGGTACGAGACCTTCTGGGCCTATATCCCGCATTTCGTGCACTCGCCCTTCTACGTCTACGCCTATGCATTCGGCGACGGGCTGGTGAACGCGCTCTACTCGGTCTACGAGGAAAACCCCGAAGGCTTCCAGGAGAAGTATTTCGACATGCTGAAGGCGGGTGGTTCCAAGCACCACAAGGAGCTTCTAGCGCCCTTCGGCCTTGATGCCTCGGATCCCAAGTTCTGGGACAAGGGTCTTTCGATGATTTCCGGCATGATCGACGAGCTGGAGGCTATGGAGGATTGATCCATCGCGTCAGGCGGGTGCCCAGCGCCCGCCTGATCGTCCGCTGTGCGAACTGAGCTGCAATTTAAACTGGCGCTCTGAAGGACCGCAATATTTCCAAGCGCCCAAGCACATCGACGTAGGCAAGCGCAGGGACTAGAGGCTCCTGCTCAGTAATGCGAGCGCTGACAAGGTTGCCAGCCCAAGCGCACAAGGCCGTATCGCACCGCGCTCGAACCGCGCCGCTAGCGGTCTAGACCCCCACAATGCCACGGGAACCAGTGGCGCAAGAGAAATGGCGAATGCAAGCTGCGGCCACGAGAGGACATGTGCTATCGAGAGTGCGATGATCGCAACTAGGGTGCCAAAGCCATAGAATGCGTTTTGGGTTGCGGCAGCTCTTCGCGTCTCGACACCGGAGTAAAGGATTGCCATTGGCGGAGCACCAATGCCGGTAAGCGTCCCCATAACACCACTGACTCCCCCGGCAATGAAAAGTGAGCCCCTGGAGATCGGACATGTCAGGCCGAGTAGCGTAAGCATAACTGCAAACAGAACGACGAATCCCACGATAATCGCCAAACCATCTGTCCCTACGACAGTTGCGGCAATATACGCCGCAATCCCCGCCCCGAGGATGCGTCCAGCGAAGCCAGGTGGCAAGTCGCGCCACTGGACAGCATCTTTCGCGTTCAAGAAAGATCCCACCCCAATAAAGAAACCGACAAGAACAACCGTTCCGGGCAACCATTCGGGTGCCACTAAAGCCATGACAGGTGCTGCAAACATACCGTAGCCAGCACCCGATAAGCGTTGCACCAACGTTCCCACGAAAACCGTCAAAGCACAGATCATCCAAGGCCCTAAATCGGGCAACAAACTAGCTGGCATTTGATCTGTTCCATATCGAGGTTGAATTTTCTCGTGTCTATTTTGGAAAAGCTGCCGTTGATAGTCCCCGCAGCATCAAACCATTTGGGCTCAAAGAAGCCATCTGCCCCCGCGATCACTTCAACTGACTGTCCTTCGATCCGCGCCGGTTGATGCCGCCGCGCTGCGCCTTTGCTCCGTCGCGTTCTTCCTGACAATCGATGCATAGCTTCACACCCGGGCGGGCCAGGCGGCGTTTTTCGGGAATCTCTTCTTCACAATCCGCGCAATGGGTCAGACTTTCGCCGACGGGCTGTTGCTGCGCTTTCATCCGCGCCAGCTCATCGCTGATCGAGGCTTCGATCTGCTCGCTCACCGCGCCGTCGCGCGCCCATCCGCCTGCCATATCACGCCCTCCTGCGTCCTGATGCGAAGACCCGCAGCCTAGGCGCCCAAACCGCGCGGGGCAAGCCGGGCGGCTGCCCCGACGTTTTCCTTGCGCCCTGCCCTGTCCGCAGTAGCCTGCCAGCAGTTTCTTTGAGCAGATTTTGGGGAGGGTATTTCATGCGAAAACTTGCAAAATGGCTGGGACGGCTGGTGGTCCTGCTGGTCGTGGTGGTGATCGGCGTACTGATCTTTGTGCCGGGCTATATCGAAAATGGCCGCAACGTAGTGGCCGAGCACGATCCCTACCCCGTCAGCGACGAGGCGGCCGAGCTGCACAAGACGCTGCTGATCGGCGATCTGCATGCCGATCCCCTGCTGTGGAAACGCGACCTCACAAAGCGTGGCAACCGGGGTCAGGTCGACATCCCCCGCCTGATCGAAGGCAACGTGGCCTTGCAGGTTTTCACCGCCGTAACAAAATCCCCCGCCGGTCAGAACTATGACCACAATGAAACCGACGCGATGGACAATATTACCCTCTTGGCAGTGGCACAGATGTGGCCCATGCGCACCTGGGGCTCGCTGTATGAGCGCGCCGTCTATCAGGCGGAAAAACTGCACGGGTTTGAAGAAAAGTCGGACGGCAAACTGCATATCATCAAATCCGAAGCCGACCTTGATGCGCTGCTGGAGCGCAAGCTGTCGGGCGAGGCCGTGGTCGGCGGGATTCTTGGTATCGAAGGCGCGCATCCCCTGGAAGGAAACCTCGACAACCTGCAGGGCTTGCAGGATGCCGGGTACCGGCTGGTGGCCCTACAGCACTTTTTCGACAACGCGCTCGGCGGGTCGCTACATGGCGCCAGCAATGCCGGGCTGACAGATTTCGGACGCTCGGTCGTGCAGGCCGTGGTGGAGCGGGGGCTGATCCTTGATCTCGCCCATTCCAGCCCGCAAGTGGCGCGTGATGTTCTCGAGATGACCGATATTCCGCTGGTCGTCTCCCATGGCGGCATTCACAAGGCCTGCCCCGTCAAACGGAATTTTCAGGACGATCTGATGCGGGAGATCGCGGCCAAGGGCGGGGTCATCGGTATCGGCTACTGGAAGGATGCGATCTGCGATGACAGCCCTGCGGGCGTCGCCGCCGCGGTGAAGGCCGGGATCGAGGTCGTGGGAGAGGATCACGTCGCGCTGGGGTCGGATTTCGACGGCTCGGTCGAGACCACCTTCGACACCTCGGAACTTGCCGCCCTCACCCATGCCATGCTGGAGGCCGGGCTGACGCCGGAACAGATCCGCAAGGTCGCCGGGGAAAACATGCTGCGGGTGATCCGGGCCCGGCTGGACTGATCCACCGCTGCGCCGGAAAAAGACAACGTTGCATCGCGCCGCCCCCTCGCCGGGGCGGCGTTCCCCGTTCTGGCCTGCAGATCTATCTCGCGGATTTAGTCTGCTATCGCTCCTGCGGCAAAATCCCGACAAAACTTATCAAGTATTTGAATTTACACATTTTTCTTGACCACCCCTCCGCTATTGCCTATCGAGGTTTCAAGATCTGCAGCAAGCCAGAATCAACGGCAGCACGCAAAGCTAGCACTCCAGCGAGGACACCCTACCGGGTCCCAGCCAGACAGCCAGCATCGCCAGCCTCCTGATTTCCAGCCAGCCACACAACGCCAGCACTTCGCCAGCGCAGCTCGATCATCCTTGCCAGCCTTTCGCCAGCCGTTGATCAGGTCGCCCCCAAAGGTCTTTCAGCTTGCCAGCCAACGCGCCAGCCTTTCGCTGACTGGCCTATGCTTGGACGCTACAGGCATGTACTCGTCCAAAGCCTGCGCGTTTTGCCCCCAGATGCATCAGTCTATTCCCACACCGTCGCAACATTAACGGCCGCCCTGAACCAAAAAGCAGACGTCCTTGACTTAGCCTGAACAAGGCTTTTCATGTCCATCATGACCGATCTTTCAACCCAAACTCTGGATGAACTCAGCCTCGACGAGGCTGCCCGCCCCAAAGCACCGCTGGTGCCGGAAGCAACGGACGCACACCGTCACCAGGGGCGACAACTGGCAGCAATCCATCGTCATTACCTGATGGAGATAGCCCAGATCGCTGCGGTCCTGACCCGGATCGAGGCGCGGGACACCCCGCCTGAGCACCTGAAGCAGATCGTGCTTTCACTCGACATGGCTGAGAATTTCCGCGCGTTCGGATCGCTTTGCGGGCGCGAGTGCCAGGTGCTCAAGATGCACCACGATATCGAAGGCGCTGACATGTTCCCCCGGATCGAGGCTGCGGGCGGTGGAAAGTTCCGCGAAGTCATCGCCAAGTTGAAGGCAGAACACGAGGTGGTTCATGAGCTGATCATCCGCCTTGGTCGTGCAGCGCATACGCTGGCCGAAAATCCCAGCGATGCAAACTTCGCTCAGGCCGCCGCGACATTCAGAAAACTGGAAGAGGTTGTGCGTTCCCATTTTGGCTATGAGGAAACTGAACTGGCAGAGGCTATCGGGTATTATCTCGGGTCGATCTGACAGCGCCGCCAAGACGTCTCAGCAACGTCGGCATCCAATGCGTTTTCGCCCGCATCCCAATCCGTGACCGAAAGAAAAAAGGGCTGCCCGCAGGGCAACCCTTTTGCATTTCTTTGCCGTTCATTCGCAGCCTGTCTTCAGGCGCTGGTCAGCATACCTTTTTCCGACGCCAAAGCCCGCATCTTGTTTTGCAGCTTCTCAAACGCGCGCACCTCGATCTGGCGGATACGTTCGCGGCTGACGTCATACTGGGTGCTCAGCTCTTCCAGAGTCACCGGTTTGTCGGCAAGACGGCGCTGGGTCAGGATATCCTTTTCCCGGTCATTCAGCACATCAAGCGCCTGCGCCAGCAATTCGCGGCGCGCTTCCAGCTCGTCCCGTGCCTCGTAATCGCCCGCCTGGTCGGCATCTTCGTCTTCCAGCCAGTCCTGCCACTGCATGGTGCCCTCGCCCTCGCTGCCGACAGTGGCATTGAGCGACGCGTCGCCACCGGACATGCGGCGGTTCATCGAGATTACTTCGGCTTCGGTCACGCCCAGATCGGTCGCGATCTTCTTGACGTTTTCCGGACGCAGATCGCCCTCTTCCAGGGCGCCGATACGGGCCTTAGCCTTGCGCAGGTTGAAGAACAGTTTCTTCTGGCCCGAGGTGGTGCCCAGTTTCACAAGGCTCCAGGACCGCAGGATATACTCCTGGATCGAGGCGCGGATCCACCACATGGCATAGGTCGCCAGACGGAAACCTTTTTCAGGATCAAAGCGTTTCACCGCCTGCATCAGACCAACGTTCGCTTCCGAGATCACCTCGGCTTGGGGCAGACCGTAACCGCGGTATCCCATGGCGATCTTGGCCGCCAGACGCAGGTGGGAGGTGACCATCTTATGCGCCGCCTTGGTGTCCTGCTCTTCGACCCACCGCTTGGCCAGCATGTATTCTTCTTCCGGCTCCAGCAGCGGGAACTTCCGGATTTCCTGCATATAACGGTTCAGGCCACCTTCCGGTGTTGGTGCAGGCAGGTTCGCATAATTCGCCATTCGGTCTGTCCCTCCCAATGTTTAAGGACTTAACATCAGCGTTGTTGTAGGACGAATATGGGGAAGAGGTTCTTCCGTTTCAAGTCCTACCGATAATCACACCTTATACCGAACCTGCGATCACGGTCTGTAATCTTGATCACAGGCCCCTATCGGCGGCCCATAGATCACCCTTTTGCGCCGCGCGCCGCCTCCAGAAGGTCCTGCATATCCTGCGGCAAGGGCGCCTCGAACCGCACCGTTTCGCCGCTGACCGGATGGGTAAAGCCCAGAACTGCCGCATGCAGTGCCTGCCGCGGAAAGGCCTGAACCGCCGCAAGCGCCTTTTCGCTCAGCGCCTTAACCGGCAGCTTGCGTTTGCCGCCATAGGTCGGATCACCGATCAGCCCATGACCTGCATGGGCCATATGCACCCGGATCTGATGGGTCCGGCCGGTTTCCAGCCAGCATTCGATCAGCGCCGCCACCGGCGGATTGCCAAAAGGCTCCACGATACGCGCCCGCGTCACCGCGTGGCGACCGCCCTGAAACAGCACCGCCTGACGCTGTCGGTCGGTCTTGTGGCGAGCCAACTGGGTGGTCAGCTTCAGGATGTTGCCGGTCTCGAAACTGGCGCCTTTGACACCGCGCAGTCGGGGATCGTTGGCATCGGGCACTCCATAGCAGACCGCGCGGTAATAGCGTTCGACCGTGTGACGTTCGAACTGCGCCGCAAGCCCCTGATGCGCAACATCGGATTTCGCCACCACCAGAAGACCCGAGGTTTCCTTGTCGATGCGATGCACGATACCGGGGCGCTTCACCCCACCGACACCAGACAGGTTATCGCCGCAATGATGCATCAGCGCGTTGACCAGTGTGCCCGAAGGCGTGCCCGGCGCCGGATGCACCACCATGCCCGCCGGTTTGTTGACGACGATCAGATCGTCATCCTCGAACACCACATCTAGCGGGATATCCTCGGGGCCAATATGGCTGTCACTGGCTTCCTCGACGGTAACCGAGATCACCGCGCCTGCCTCGACCCGCGCCTTGGGATCGCGCACCACTTGCCCGTCAACGGACAGCGCGCCCTCGTCAATCAGCCGCGCCAGACGGGTCCGCGATAGGGTTGCCTCCTCTGGCACATCACGCGAAACCGCTTTATCAAGCCGTTTAGGCGGATTTTCCGCGATAACGAATTCTATCCGGCGGCGCTCCATGACAGATCCTTCCAAACCCGAATTGCAAGAAGAGCCGCCGCAGCTGAAGTTCCTGCGCCGACTGGTGACCACGCTGACCGTGGTCATGATTGGCGGGCTTGTATTAGTAATCTCGCTGCTTGTCATCCGTCTGTCTGCAGACGGGCCCTCGCTTCCCGAAAGCATCACCCTGCCCGACGGCGTCACGGCCGAGGCTGTCACCTTTGGCACCGGCTGGGTGGCGGTGGTGACCCAGGATCAGCGGATCCTGATTCTGGATCCCGAAACCAGTGCAGTCCGGCAGGAAATCGAGCTGAAATAGCCCCCCCGGCACAGCAAGGCGGGCGGTCTGGATCAGGAACGCAGCAGCACCTTGTTCGATCCCAGCGCCTCGGCAATCTGCACATATTGCGAACGCCGCTCTTCTGCCGCTTCGGCGCTGCGCAACAGGACCGTCTGCGCCTGATCCAAAATGGCGCTGGCCTGCTGATTGACCTGCGCTGCCCGTGCCGGATTGACCGGCGTCAGCGGACGCGTGGTTCGGTCCGAGGGCGACGCCTTGCGCGACGCATAGGCATTCCCCTGCTTCCAATCCCGGTTATTGCGAGTCAGACGGTGAATGTCCCGCGCTGTATCCCGCAGAACCTGGCGGACCTCCTCGTAATCCGAATCCTCGGGGATTTCCGCTGAAACGCTTTCCAGACGCTCCGCAAGGCAATCCACCCGGTATTCCGCAGCGTCAATATCAGCGCAAAAGGCCTTGGCGGCGGAGAGGCTCGTCACCAGCTGACGCAGGAACGCCGCTGATCCGAATTCGCCCGCCGGAACGATAACCGTGTAAAGAACCGGCGCTGACTGCGCCAGAACCGGCCGCGCCGTCACGGCCATCACTGCGGACGCCGCCGCACATCTGCTTAGGAAACTTTGCGTCATGTCACTCAACCCTCGAATACCAATACACCATGCCCCTGCCACCAAAGCAGCAGTGGCCCCGCAAACGGGCCATCGGCAGAAATCATGTTGAAACTGTCCCATTCCCGCGCCGTCGTTGCAAGGGTCGTGTCGCGAATGCTGTGGAAATTCCCTGGCGGCGCGCTCCGGGCATGTGAAGGGTCGGTGT
>NZ_PXNU01000038.1:0-16596 GCF_041300735.1 Phaeobacter sp. SYSU ZJ3003
CGGCATCCGCACTAAACTGGGGAATTTTCATCCAGCCGTTTTGGGGAGATTACGTCCAGCACTCACACACACTCGTATTTCAGAGATCGCCAGAGCCGTTCAACGAAGATGTTGTCGAGGAACCGCCCCTTGCCATCCATTGAGATACGCACGCCGGATCGGCGCAACCGGTCCGTCCAGGCGAACGCTGGACAAGCTCGTCATCCCCAGAACGACCTTCTACCGCTGGTATGATCGGTATTTGTCGGGCGGCCCTGAGGCGCTGAAAGATCGCATTCCCAGGCCGTCGCGGGTCTGGAACCGCATCCCTGAGCCGGTGTGCGAGAAGATCAAGGACCTAGCACTGCAGGAACGCGATCTGTCGCCGCGCGAGTTGGCCGTGCGATTCACTGACACGGAAAAGTATCCTCGCCATGGTCTCTCGGACCAGTGGCGCTCCCATGGCTCGATGTCAGAGGCTTCGGTCTATCGCATCCCAAAGGCCTAAGACCTGATCACCAGCCCGGCCTATGTGGTTCTGTCCGCCGCTGACGAGTTCCGTGACAAGACGACCCGACCGAACCAGCTTTGGCAGACCGACTTCACTTACCTGAAGGTCATCGGCTGGGGCTGGTTCTACCTGTCCACGACCCTCGATGATTACAGCCGCTACAACATCGCCTGGAAACTTTACACGACGATGAAGTCAGGCGATGTGACCGACACGCTCGACCTGGCGCTGCAGGCATCGGGTTGTGATCAGGCGAAGGTTCTGCACAAGCCCCGCCTTCTCAGTAACAACGGGTCGGGTTACATCTCGGACGAGTTGGCCGATTGGCTGGAAGATCGGCAGATGGATCATGTCCGCGGTGCCTCATATCACCCGCAAACCCAGGGCAAGATCGAGCGCTGGCATCAGACCCTGAAGAACCGCATCCTGCTGGCGAACTACTTCCTGCCCGGCGATCTCAGGCAGAAGATCGACGCCCTCGTCGAGCATTACAATCACCGACAATGCCACGAGAGCCTGCAATACTTCACCCCGGCCGATGTCTACTTCGGGCGCGGCCAGACCATCCTGAAACAACGAGAAAGGATCAAGCGAAAGACTATCGAAACCCGGCGCTTGCTTCACCGAAGATACGCTGCATAATCAAACCAACCAGATGAGCCAGACCCTCTCTTCGCTCAGGCTGCCAAATGGCCCAAAATCTCTGACGACGGACACATCGGGCTTCTCTCGTTTGCCAGTCATCGCTGATCCTCCAATTTGCGGGACAAATCTATCCCAGTTGGTGGACCACTTTCAGGGGGCTACTCCAAGTTCCGGGGCAGATACACCGCTTGCCTTCATAGGGTTAGTTTCACGCAATCCCGCGCAAGAGTTCAATGAGCTTGCCCGCATCGTCCTTGCCAATCAGGGACTCGAGTGCGGCGTCTTGATCCTGCACTTCCTCACGAACCTGCAGCATCCGCTTTTTCCCGAGCGCGGTCGGCAGCACGTTGATCTGGCGATGATCTGCCTGCGCGACTTGACGATGAACAAGGCCATCCGAAACCAGACGGTCCACTAGTTTGGTCAGGGTAGGGGGATTCATCAGCACAACTTCTGCCAGCTGCCCCATGGTCAGCCGTTGGTCCGTTTCCAGCGTTTCAAGGATGCGCCAGGCTTCGATCTGAATGCCGTGTTTTTTAAGCCGGGCATTCAAGGATGCCGACATTTTCCGATGTGCCGCTGCCAAAGCATACGACAGATAGTCCTGAATAGGGTTTTCGCGCGTTTCCATAGGGGTCACTTCTCCACAGAACTCGAAATTAATTGACTTGGAAAGTAAGATCAATTGGTATGTAGCGGTTCCTGATCCTCTAGGGAAGGGGTGAGCCAATTTGAATGTGTTACCAGTTGTTCCAACTGAACTTGAGGAGCTGCGGGATAATCCGGTGTTGCGCGGCAACGGTACCTATCGGATCGCCCTCCTTATTCCACTGTGTGGCGCGGCGGGTCTTTGGGCCCCTTCTTGCATCTCGAGCGCACAGGTCGCGGTCGAAGAACTGAACCGGGCAAATGGTATTGATGGCCGCAAGGTGCAACTCATCATGATCGATGCGGCCATGGAGGCGAGCATCTCGATCGAGGAAACCGTCAACGATCTGATCGAAACAAACTCTATCGATGCCATCGTCGGGATGCATATCAGTGCGATCCGGCAGCGTCTGAGCAAGATTGTCCGTCAACGCATCCCTTACATCTATACGCCTTTATACGAAGGCGGTGAGCGCACGGACGGTTTGTTCGCCATTGGCGAAACCCCGCAAGAACAGCTCGGCCCATCGATGCAGCACATCCAGAATGAGTATCGGCCCCGAAGCTGGGCCCTGATCGGCAACGACTATGTCTGGCCAAGAACCTCGCATAGCTACGCGAAGGGCAAGCTTCAGGAAATGTCGGTCGGGTTGGCTTATGAGAAATACCTGCCGTTTGGCCTGAAGAGCATGAGCATGTTCGTCGAAGAGATCTCCCGCTCGGGTGCGGAAGCCGTGCTGATCTCGCTTGTCGGGCAGGATGCCGTCGCGTTCAACAGGGCTTTCGGCAAGGCAAACCTTCATGACCGGATGGTGCGATTGTCTTGTGCAATCGAGGAGAACGGCCTGCTGGGCTGCGGCGCGCAAAACAGCAAAAGATTGTTCGCCGCGTCCTCCTATTTCGGAAGTTTGCCGACAGATGCGAACCTGTCGTTTAAGGAAAAATATTTCAACGTACACGGGGATCAGGCGCCGGTTTTGAACGCGCTCGGGCAGTCGACCTACGAGGGGGTCCATTTCCTGGCAGGGCTGATGCAGGGGCATGCAACAGTCTGGCGGGAGCACAGTGTTTCTCCCGCGTTGCCGGTGATTCACCGAAGCGGTCGGAAGCTCTCCTCTTTGAACACGAGTGAACGGGCGCCGATCTACCTTGCGCGGGCTGACGATCTGAGATTTGAAGTCATTAAAGAGTTATAAAACAGTATCTTGAAGTGAAATGATTTCCAATTCAAATTATTTACTTGAAATGGAAATAAAATTCTCCCACGCTTTTGTGAACGAATGGATCGCGGACGGACACCTCCGACGATCGGTCACATGGGGAGATTTGCTTTGCTCTGGGTTGTCCTGCTGGTTCTGCTGGTAATCGTCGCTCTGGTCGCGATCTGGTTTCTTCAACGCTACTACGCGAAAGCTACTCTGGATACGGCGCTGGTCAGAACCGGCTTCGGCGGATCGCGTGTCGTAACGGACGGCGGGTGCCTATCCCTGCCGATCCTGCACCAGGTTCAGAAAGTCTCGATGGGGGCGCTGACCTTTGGCATCAACCGCGAGGGGCGCGACGCCGTCCTGACGCGCGACAAGATGCGGGCCGATGTTCAGTTCGAGTTCGAGCTTCGCGTCGCACCGACCAAAGAAGGGATCTCGACGGCGGCCCAGGCGCTGGGTTCTCGGATCGCCCGTGGAGGTGACACGGTCAAGGACGTCTTCGCTGGCTCCCTCGTGGATGCGATCCAGCGCGCGGCGGCGGTTCGGACCTTAGAAGAAATTCACCTCGATCGTTCCGGTTTTTCCGACGATGTGGCTAGGGCAATTGATACCCAGGCTTCCAAGTTCGGGCTGACCCTGGTGTCGGCCTCCTTGCTGGCTGTCGATCAAAGCGATCTGAGCCAATGGAACGAAAATAATGCCTTCAACGCGCAAGGCATGCGTCAACTGGCCGAACTTGTCGCGGATCAACGCAAGGCGCGCATCCGCATTGAAACCGAGGCCGAGGTCGCCGTGCGTGAAAGCCACCTGGCGCAACATCAGCGGCAACTCGAACTGCAGCGTGCAGAACGTGAAGCAGAGATCGCCCTGCAAGAGCATCTGGCAAAGCTTGAGGCGGACGCCAAGTCCCGCGAAGACCGCGCCCGCGATGAAGCAAAACTCGCGAGCGAGACCACTCGGATCGAAAACGAGAAACGGGTGAAAGCGACGCAGG
Organism: Phaeobacter sp. SYSU ZJ3003; assembly: GCF_041300735.1. Taxonomy (NCBI): domain Bacteria; kingdom Pseudomonadati; phylum Pseudomonadota; class Alphaproteobacteria; order Rhodobacterales; family Roseobacteraceae; genus Phaeobacter; species Phaeobacter sp. SYSU ZJ3003. The sequence goes on from NZ_PXNU01000038.1 coordinate 3,986, forward strand.
TGGAAAGTGACGAGGCGCTGCGAAGGGCCGAGATGGCAGCCATCCGGACGCTCGAAGAAGAGAAGATCAACAACGACATTCAGATTGCCAAGAAGCGCGCGGAGGAGGCCGAAGCCCGTGCCGAAGAGGAAGAGGCCAGAGCAAAGGTCATCCTCGCGGCCGAAAGCGTACAGGCCCAGAAGGAACGTGCCATCGCCGAACGCGAGCGCGAGATCGCCCACCTGAAACAGGAGAAAGAGCTTTCGCTCGAAGGGGCCAAGGTTAAGCGGGATGTGGAGACGCTTCTGGAGAAGGCCAAGGCCGATGCCGCCGCTAAAACCAAGGCGAGCGAGGCAGAGCGTGTCCGGATGGAAGCGGAAGCCGCCGGTCGCATCGCACTGAACCAGGCCGAGAATACGCTTGGCGATGCGGTGATCCGGATGCGCCTGGAAGAGCGCAAGCTGGACCGCCTGCCGGAAATCATGACGCAGATGATGAAGCCGGTCGAAAAAATCGACTCTATCAGGATCAACCAGATTTCCGGCGCGAGTGGAAGCAACGGCGCCGGAGAAGGGGTCGATGGCGCATTCGGTGCCGCCATGGATCAGATCCTCGGAATGGCGGTGCGCCTGCCTGCGATGAAGCAGATGGGCGAGGAAATCGGACTGGATTTCGATGCCAACCTCGCTGGCCGCACTGCGGACTATGCAAACCGCATCAAAGACAAACCCAAGACCGAGAAGTGACGGGCCAACCGTCCAGATCCCCAACCGGAACGACAACAGGAAGGAAACTGATATGTCCCTGAACCGCCGAAACTTCTTGGCCAGCACAGCCGCCATCGCAGGCACCTCGATGCTGCCTCGCGTGGCCCTTGCCGCCGACACGATCAAGTTGGGGTCGATCCTCGACACCTCGGGCATATTCGATGCTTACGGCAAGCCAATGGATATGGCGATGCGCCTGGCCGTTGACGAAATCAACGCGTCTGGCGGCCTTCTGGGTAAGCAGGTCGAGGTTGCGGCCTATGATACGCAATCTGACATGGCGCTCTATTCTCAATACGGTCAGCAACTGACCCGCCAGGACAAGGTCGATGTTGTGCATGGCGGCATCCTGTCCGCCTCGCGCGAGGCGATCCGCCAGACAATGCGCAAGACGAAGACGCTCTATTTCTACAATGTGCTCTACGAGGGCGGTGTCTGTGACCGCAACATCTTCATCAATGGCGTGACACCTGCACAGCAGGTCGAGGCCCTCGTTCCCTACGCGATGAGCAAATCCGGCAAGAAGGTCTACATCCTCGCTGCTGACTACAACTACGGTCAGATCACCGCGCGCTGGATCCAGAAGTTCGTGGCTGACAACGGTGGCGAGACTGTCGGTGTCGATTTCTTCCCGCTGGATGTGAGCGATTTTGGCTCAACCATCGCCAAGATTCAATCGGTTGGTCCCGACCTCGTCATTGCACCGCTCGTCGGGGGCGCGCACCTGTCGTTCTTCCGTCAGTGGGCTGCCGCCGGCATGAAAGACCGCATCCCTCTGGCATCGACCACGCTTGGCGTCGGCAACGAGCATAAGGTTCTGACCCCGGAAGAGGGCAACGGGATCATGGTGGCCTACAACTACAGCCAGGAACTCGATACTCCCGCGAACGCCGCCTTCAAGGAGAAATGGGCAGCCGCCTACGGTGACAGCAACCTGATCCACGAGATCGCCGTATCGCATTATCAGGGCATTCTGACCTGGGCCGAAGCCGTGCGCCAGGCAGGGTCGCACGAACGGGACGCCGTGATTGCAGCCCTTGAGACAGGTCTGTCGATCGATGGCCCTGCAGGGAAAATCACGGTCGATCCCAAGACGCACCATGCCGTTCTCGATGTGCATCTCATGGAATTCGAGAACCAGGGCATGAAAGTGATCGAAACACTGCCACAGCGACAGCCGGTCGACACTCAGGCCGTCTGCGATCTGGAGGCCAATCCGAACGACAATACCCAGTACGAAATCCAAATCTGACCGCTCACAGATTTTAGCGGGGCGGCAGGGTCGCCCCGCACGCCCGGACTGTACTCCTCTTCCAACGGAATTTCTTTCTCATGGATTTAACCGTCGTCATACTTGTCGAGATGCTTTACGCGGTTGCCTCGCTGATCCTCATCAGTGCCGGCCTCGCGGTCGTCTTCGGAATGATGAAAGTGATCAACCTTGCCCATGGCGAGTTCATGATGATGGGCGGGTACGCCACCATCACAGCCGTGAACCTCGGCGTGAACATCTTCATCGCCATGCTGGTGATCGCGCCGATTGTCGTCGGGCTTATCGGGCTCGTGGTCGAACGGCTGGTGATCCGTCATCTCTATGGGCGGCTTGTCGACACGATGCTCGCAACCTGGGGGTTGAGCCTGTTCTTCATCGGTCTGGCGACAATGATCTTTGGCAATACGACGACAGGGATCTCAACACCGATCCCCGGCTTTGCCATCGGAAATTATCAGGTTAACGGCTATAACTTCTTCATCATCGTGGTCGCGATCCTGCTGCTTATCGGAACGCTCACGATCCTGAAGGCGACACGCGCAGGTTTGATCGCGCGCGGTACGATGCAACGCTCTGACATGGCGGCGGCCCTGGGCTACAGCCCGGACCGCATCTACATGGCAACCTTCTTCTGCGGCTCTGCTCTGTCTGGTTTGGCAGGCGCGGTCCTCGCGCCGCTGGTCGGGCTCGTCCCGACATCGGGCGGGGCCTATATCGCCAAGGCGTTCATCACGGTGATCGCGGGCGGGCCGTCCCTTATCGCGGGCCTTTTCTCAAGCGCGGGCCTCTTTGGTGTCGTCAACCAAGTCTTCACCTTCGCCGTCTCGCCGGTCATCGGCGAAGTTGCACTTCTCGTGGCCGCAGTCATCCTGCTGCGCCTTTTGCCACAGGGCATTACCGGCAAATTCTTCAAGGGGAAGCTGTGATGCAAGGGAGCCTTTCAAAAGACGCCATCACGACCATCCTTGTTACCGCAGTTCTGATCTGGGTCATGCCCTTGATGATTGGCACCTACACGCTGACGGTTCTGATCGTCTACGGGATGCTTGGGTTAAGTCTCGGTCTGATCTGGGGCTTCGGCGGCATCCTCTGCTTTGGCCAGGCCGCTTTTTTCGGGCTGGGCGCCTATACCTACGCCATTGCCGCCATCAATATCGGTGAAAGCACGGTTCCGATGATCCTCGCCGTGCTGGTTCCGGCGGTGTTTGCGGCTCTGCTTGGGGCGATGATGTTCTATGGGCGCCTGAATGACGTCTATCTCGGCGTCATCACCCTGGTCGTGACGCTGATCCTGTTCAAGTTCATCAACTCGACCGCCGGGCCGCAATACGTGATCGGGACCGCGCGTCTGGGTGGTTTCAACGGAATCCCCGGGTTCCAGACGTTGAACATCCCCGGACGCCCGGATGACTACATCTGGGGCGACAGTTACTTCTATGTCTGCGCCGTCCTTCTGGGCGCGGTCTACTTCCTCGTCTCTGCCTTGCTGAGGTCAAGCTTCGGCCGTGTCGCCGTCGGTATCCGTGAAAACGAAACCCGCATGTCTTTGATGGGATATGACGTGCGGATCAGGAAAACCGTCCTCTTCGCTGCGGGTGCAGCGATTGCCGGGCTGGCCGGGGCGCTGTTTGCGAACTGGGCTGAGATTGTCACGCCGAGCCTGTTTTCCCTTGGCCAATCTGCCGAGATCATCATCTGGTGCATCGTTGGTGGACTGGGTACCCGGTTCGGTCCGGTTCTTGGCGCGGCCGGGCTGGCTTATCTGAAATTTCTTCTGGGACAGCAGAGCATCATCGACAACACGTTGATCACCGGTCTGATCTTGGTTCTTTTCGTTCTTTTCCTGCCCAAAGGCGTCGTCCCGGCGCTGGCGGGGCTATGGAAAGTGAGCTTTGGCCGCCGCCCTTTGGGACGTATTCACCAGCAACGGCGTATGAGAAACAGGGAGCGTCAGAATGGCTGAAGTTGTTCTTGAAACCCACTGGCTGACCATGCGCTTTGGCGGCGTAGTGGCCTCCAACAATGTCGATTTCAAACTCCGTGCAAGAGAGCTCCGCTGCTTGATCGGTCCGAATGGGGCCGGGAAGTCCACCTTCTTCAAATGCGTCACCGGTCTCCAGACCCCGACTGAGGGCGAGGTCTATATGCGCGGTATAGAGACCACCCATTGGATGCCGCATCAGATTGCCTCGCTCGGTGTCGGTATCAAGACACAGACGCCGAATGTCATGGACAGCCTGAGCGTGTTCGAGAACATCTGGCTTGCCGCCCGGCGGTTTCATGACGTTCAGGAAGCCAACCTGAAGACGCAGGAGATCATCGAGCGCCTCGCCTTGGGATCGATTGCGCGCGACGATCTGGGGCGGTTGGCGCACGGCGAACGGCAGCGCGTTGAGCTTGGCCTCGTGGCGGTCGGCGACCCCTGGTTGGTGCTGCTTGATGAACCTGCGGCCGGGATGAGTGCCGAGGACGTGGAGCGCATGACCGGCATCATCCATGAGCTGAACAAGACTGCGGCGATCATCATCGTCGAGCACGACATGCAATTCATTCGCTCGATTGCCGACATGGTGACGGTTTTCCACCAGGGAGAAGTGTTGATGGAAGATCACGTAGATCGCGTCATGTCGGACCCCACCGTTCGCAACGTCTATCTTGGAAAGAAGAACTGAGATGACAGAGGGTGTGACAGAAATCCTGAAGGTCAAAAGCGTCTCGGGCGGCTATGGAAAAGTGCCAATCCTGCACGGGATCGACTTTGCCGTCGGCGAAAACGAGGTCGTGGGCATTCTCGGCCACAATGGTATGGGCAAGACCACCCTCCTGAAGACGTTGATGGGCTTCCTGCCAACCGGGTCCGGGGCAATCCGGTTTCACTCGACGGATATCACCGGGATGGCACCTTTCGAACGGGCAGGGCTTGGCATGGGTTACGTGCCACAGGGCAGAGGCATCTTCCCCCAGCTTTCCGTGCGCGACAACCTGCGGTTCGCCTGGCATGAATATGCAGGGGCCTCCGAGCACGACGTGATGGAGGCCGTGCTCTCGGATTTCCCGCGCCTGCGGCCTTTGCTGGACCGCGAGGGGGGCGCCCTTTCTGGCGGCGAACAGCAACTTCTTGCCCTGGCCCGCTGTCTGATGGGGGATCCGGATTTCCTGCTGTTGGATGAGCCAACAGAAGGCATCCAACCTTCGATAATCGAGGAAATGGGCGAAACACTCCTTGATCTGCGCAAAAGCCGGGGGCTGTCCATCCTGCTTGTCGAACAGAACTTCGACTTCATTTCCGATCTGTCCGACCGGGTACTCGTGCTCGAACGTGGCCGGATCACCGGAGAGTTGAGCAAGGCAGATCTTTCGGATCAGGGAAAGGTCGATCAGTTCTTGGGGTTCGGAGCGGCGAGATCTACCCGAGGACAAGCTGGGGGGCAGTCGCCCGCACGACCGACCGCGACGGGACAGGCTCAGTATCAGGCAAAACAGACACAGTATCAGGCGGCACGGGCGATTGAACCAGCTGCCGCAAGTGTGGGGACCAACATGACCATAAGACGACCGACACTTTCGCAAATGCGTGAAATGGCGAACCGGTTTGGGATGAACCTGCCGGATGCGGATCTTGAGGAATATCGTGAGATCATCGAGCCTTACATGCAGGCCTATGATCGTCTCGACGCGATGCCTGACTACCTGCCAGAGGTCCGTTATCCGCGCAGCCCCGGCCGGTTCCCGAACCCGACCGAGAATCCGCTGAATGCCTGGTATGTGAAGACCGAAGTGCGCGGCGCACCGGATGGCAAGCTGCGCGGCAAGCGCATCGCGCTGAAAGACACGGTTTGCCTGGCTGGCGTGCCGATGATGAATGGCTCGTCCATCATGGAGGGGTACACACCCGAGATCGACGCCACAATCGTCACCCGGATGCTGGATGCAGGCGCCGTCATCGCGGGTAAGGCACATTGTGAAAATTTCTGCCTCTCGGGCGGCTCGCACACCAACGCCAAAGGGCCGATCCACAACCCCTGGAAACGCGGATATATGGCCGGAGGTTCCTCTGGCGGGTCGGCGGCGCTTGTCGCCTCGGGCGAGGTCGACATGGCCATCGCAGGAGACCAGGGTGGTTCCATCCGCATCCCGGCCTCCAATTGCGGCGTCTATGGGATGAAGCCTACGCATGGGCTTGTGCCCTACACCGGGGCAATGCCGATCGAGCAAACCATCGACCATCTCGGCCCGGTGACGAATACGGTCGCAGACAATGCACTTTTGCTGGAGGTGCTGGCTGGCGAAGACGGGCTCGATCCACGCCAGTACAAGCCCACGGTCTATAGCTATACCGAGGCTCTGGGGCGCGGCGCGCATGGGATGCGCATCGGAGTCCTTATGGAAGGGTTCGCCCACGAGAATTCGGAATACGACGTGGATACCAAGGTTATGCAAGCCGCCGAGCGTTTTCGGGAACTCGGTGCGCGGGTCGAGGAGGTGTCGATTCCGGAACATTATACCGCCATGGATGCCTGGACAGCGATCACGCTTGAGGGCCTTCAGGATGGCATGATGTGGGGCAATTCGACGGGCACCAACTACAAGGGGCTTTTCCTGCCTTCCATGACCGACCACATGTCGCAATGGCATGGCCGCGCAGATGAGCTGAGCCATTCGCTAAAGGCCTGCATGTTCGTAGGTGAGCATTTCCAGCGCCAGTATCGGGGCCGCTTCTATGGCAAGGCGCAGAACATCATGCGGCTCTGCAATGAACGCTACATGGCGGCGCTCAAGCAATACGATCTGCTGTTGATGCCGACGCTGCCGATCAAGCCGCAACCGCATCCGCCTGCCGATTGCTCGCTCAGCCTCTATGTGCAGCGCGCCTTCGAAATGGTCGCCAACACAGCGCCCTTCAACGGCGGTCTGCCGGCGATGAGCATCCCCTGCGGCCTGAGCGAGGGCTTACCCATCGGCATGATGCTGGTGGGGCCACACTATGGAGAGATGAAGATCTATCAGGCGGCTGATGCCTTTGAGAAATCTGGCGATTGGCGCAACATGTAAGGGAGGATCTACATGTCAATCCTGAACGAAAGTCTGGCAACACGGATATCTGATTGGGCGCCCCAGACCGAGACAACCACGGACACCATCGCTCCGCAGGATGGTCAATCCTATGTCCGTGGGCCATCGACCCCGCCACTTGCCTATATCACCATTCCCCAGCTGTTGCGGGATGCGGTATCAAGGTTCGGCCCCCGCGATGCGGTCGTGTTCAGCGAACAGAATATCCGGTTGAGCTACTACGATCTCGACCGCGCGGTGGACGAGCTTGCCTCCGGTCTCCTGGCGCTTGGTCTCGAAAAGGGTGACCGGGTCGGGATCTGGTCTCCCAACCGCTTCGAATGGGTTCTGACGCAGTTTGCAACCGCGCGCGTCGGGCTTGTCCTGGTGAACATCAACCCGGCCTACCGCCTGGGTGAGTTGGAATACGCTTTGAACAAGGTCGCATGCAAGACCATCATCGCGGCCAAATCCTTCAAGGCCTCCGATTATGCAGGCATGCTCCGCAACCTCGCTCCGGAGCTGGAAAATTGCGAACCGGGTCGGCTTCGCTCGGCAACTCTGCCGCATCTGCGAAACGTCATCATCATGGATGACCAGCCGGGTCCAGGGGCCTACTCCTTCGAGGAGCTTAGGAAGCTCGGCGGCCCGGCCCAGCAGCTCCGGATCCCTGAGATCGACAAGACGCTCAGCCCGGATGACGCAATCAACATTCAATTCACCTCCGGCACGACGGGTATGCCGAAGGGCGCAACTCTCTCGCACTACAATATCGTCAACAATGCCCGCTTCGTGACGGATCGCATTCGCCTGTCCGAGACGGACCGGCTGGCTATCCCGGTGCCACTTTATCATTGTTTTGGTATGGTGATGGGCGTCCTTGGGGCCATCGGAAAAGGAGCGACCATGGTCTTCCCCGGCGAGGGTTTTGATGCGGCGCAGACCCTTGACGCGCTGGCCAAGGAACGTTGCACGGCGGTCTACGGGGTGCCGACGATGTTCGTTGCGATGCTCGAAGATCTCGGCGATACGCCCCGTGATCTCTCCAGTCTGCGTACCGGCATCATGGCTGGCGCTCCGTGCCCGGTTGAAGTCATGCAACGTGTGAACTGTGAAATGAACATGAAAGAGGTCACGATCTGCTATGGGATGACGGAAACCTCGCCCGTCTCCTTCCAGAGTTTCGTGGACGACCCCACCGAGAAGCGCTGCGAGACAGTCGGTCGGGTTCATCCGCATCTGGAGATCAAGATCGTCGATCCGGATGGGCGGATTGTCCCGGTTGGCACCCGGGGAGAGCTTTGCACCCGCGGCTACTCGGTCATGAAGGGGTATTGGGAGGATCCGGAGAAGACCGCCGAAAGCATCGTGGATGGCTGGATGCACACCGGCGATCTTGCCGTGTTCGACGAGGAGGGCTTCTGTTCCATTGTTGGCCGCGTGAAAGACATGATCATCCGGGGCGGAGAAAACATCTACCCACGCGAGATTGAGGAATACCTGATGCGGCATCCGAAGGTGAGCGATGTGCAAGTCTTCGGCATTCCGCATGACACCTTGGGCGAGGAAGTCTGTGCTTGGGCGATTGCAAAGCCCGGCGTGGAGTTGGAGGAGGAGGAGCTTCGCGAGTCACTGAAGGGTCAGATCGCCCATTTCAAGATCCCTCGGCACGTCCGGATCGTTGACGAACTTCCCATGACGATCACGGGGAAGCCACAGAAGTACGTGATGCGCGACAAGATGGTCGCTGAGCTCGTGGCCTAGACACTGGCCCCTTTGAATTCACAGCCAGTAGATGACAGCCGCTGCGAGAGCGACAACAGAGAAGAAGGCCGTGGGGCATCTGTCATACTTTGTTGCAACACGCCGCCACGCCTTGACCCTGCTGAACATGATCTCGATTCGGTTACCAGTTGCTTTGCACGCTCGTGGCCCTTGGGAGAGAATTTGTTTCTTGTGTTGCTCATTGTGACTTCGTCCTACTCAGGAGTTGAAGCCTTCGGCAACCCCGGTGCGGTTCAGCTGTTCGCAGATCAGATGCTCTACCCCATCTCCTTGAAACGCCTGTTTTGCGCCTGGATGCAACGACGGAAAATGCCAGCTTTGGTCTGGTGGGGTCACAAAGGGCTACTGGCACACTCTTTCCGAGGACCTAAAGGCGGCGATGAAGTGGGCTGATGAAGAGATCAGAAAGCCCTTCCTGCGGCGCGCAGAGGGCAGGCAACGTGGTCATGTCCCCCCGCTTTATGCGCGTCTTTGCTCCGCGTGCATGACGGGGGGGGCTTGTGGATCAGCGTTTCCAGAACCGTTTTGGTTTCGGCTTCTGGGCCTTGAGGTGTTTCTTCAGCTCGGTAAAGCCACCAATTTTCTCCCCGTCAATGAATACAAGCGGCGTTGTGGTGACGTGGTGCTTATCCTTGAAGGCATCCGTTTCCCGGCGGGTGCGCAGCACATGTTCTTCGATATCGAATTTTTCGCGACGCAGCAGGTCAAGGGCTGCCGTGCCGAAGCCACAGGTGTAATTGGGCAAATCCATGCGATAGATGACGGCTTTGGGCATAGGGGTATCCTTTCTATTCGCGGCGGGTTTCGAATACCGGCATGGCTTGCGCAAGGTCGGGCGGATCACGTTGGCGTGGGGGAGGTGAGTGCGCCGGCTGGGAGCAGCGTGGGGAGCGCCTGATTGTCAGCCGCGCGTCGGCCAGTCGCGGTGCAGATCGTCGATGATGATGGCGTGCTTGTGCGCCTCATCTCCGTGCTCAAGCAGGTGTGGATGATCCGGCGGCAGATCCGTGTGGCTATGGGGTATCTCCGATGGGGCATGGGCAGGCCAGAGGAAACGGCACAGCAGCAGCCCAGCAAGAGAAAGCGCCGCCAGCAGGATCAGCGCCGTGAGCGTGCCAAAGGCGGTCATCAGCCAGCCAGACAGCGGATAGGTCAGAAGCCAACAAGCATGGGAGAGGGCAAACTGCGCGGCAAAGATGGCCGGGCGGTCCTCGGCATGGGCAGAGCGGCGCAACAGCCGTCCGGAGGGGGTCATGACCGACGAGTAGCCGATGCCGACCAGACACCAGCTGATCAGCAGCCCGCCCCAGCTGAGGCCCGTAATCGCCACCAGGGCCGCCAGCCCCAGCAATGCCGCAACCAGCAGCCCGGCGCCGGACAGCATGACTGGCCGGTCCGGCACCCGGTCCAGCACAGGGGGCAGCAGCAGCGCCGCCAGCATCGAGCCGAAGCCAAAGGCGAACATTGCCCAGGCCACATTGCTTTCGCTCAGGCCCAACTCTCCGCGCACCAGAACCACCGAGTTCACCAGCACCATGGCTCCGGCCGCCGAGACCGCAAGATTGAGCGCCAGAAGACCGCGCAGACGCGGCGTGGCCAGATAGATCCGGATCCCTCGGGTGGTGCGGTCGTAGATACCGCGCCGCTGGGTGGATTTGGGGCTGGGCAGCAGCACTGAGACGACAAGCAGGGCCGAGCCGACAAAGCCAGCGACCGTACCAAGGAATAGCGTGTCATAGGCCATGACGGTCAGCAGCAGCGCCGCCAGCGTCGGGCTGACAATGTTTTCCAATTCATAGGTCAGCCGCGACAGCGACAGCGCCCGGGTATATCGGTCCTCTTCCGGCAGGATGTCCGGAATCGTGGCCTGGAATGTGGGAGTAAAGGCAGCTGATGCGGATTGCAGCAGGAAGATCAGCACATAGACCTGCCAGACCTCGGTGACAAAGGGGAGACACAGGGCCGCTGCCGCCCGCACGAGGTCCAGTGTGACCAGCAGGGCGCGGCGGTTCACACGGTCGGCAAAGGCTCCGGCGATGGGTGCAATCCCCACATAGGCGATCATCTTGATCGTGAAGATACTGCCGAGCACCAGCCCCGCGCCGCTGCCCGCCAGATCATAGGCCAGCAGACCCAGCGCAACGGTGGCAAGCCCGGTCCCGATCAGCGCCACGACCTGGGCCAGGAACAGATGGCGATAGGTGCGGTCTGACAGGATGTCGAACATGGGTGTCCTCACGCAGAGCGGGAAATGGCGATGGGCCTGATTCTGCCTGAGCGCTAAGGGGCAGGCAAGAACGACGGGGAAGAGCGTTCGACAAACGGGCTTCTTTTCTGCACCATGCGCTGGACGAACACATAATCGAAGCCGGAAAGAGAGTTCATGAAGCAGCGCAAACTTGGAGCCCAGGGACCAGAGGTCGGATGCATCGGCTATGGCGCGATGTCCTTTTCAGACATGTACGGCCCCACCAATGAGGCCGAAAGCCACGCCATTCTCGACAGCTGCCGGGATCTGGGTGTGACGCTGCTGGACAGCGCCAATATCTATGGCATGGGAAAATCCGAAAACGCCATCGGATCTTACCTGAGCGCCAATCCCGGGGCGCGTGATGAATTTGTGATCTCGACAAAGGCCACGATCACGCGCGATGCCGATGGCAACCGGTGCTTTGATAACTCGGCAGAGCATCTTGAGGCAGAGCTGGACAAATCCTTGCAGCGGCTGGGCGTCGAGTGTGTCGATCTGTTCTATGCGCACCGCCGCGATCCGCGTTTCACGCCCGAGGAAACGGCGGCGAACCTTGGTCGCCTTGTGGAAAAGGGCAAGACACGCGCGATCGGTCTTTCGGAGGTGGCGCCCTCAACCCTGCGGCGGGCGATGACGGCCTTTCCTGTTGCGGCTGTGCAATCGGAGTATTCCCTGTCGACCCGGTTCCCCGATCTTGGCCTGGTACAGGCCTGCGCCGAACTCGGGGTGGCTTTTGTGGCTTTCTCGCCGGTGGGGCGCTCCTTGCTGACAGACAACCCGATTCCGAAGGCGCGGATCCCGCAACTGCCGTTCCTTGCTGGCAACCCGCGGTTCATGGAGCCGAATCTGAGTGAGAACCTGCGGATCACCGATAAGTTCCGTGCACTTGCGGCGCAGATGGGGACCTCGGCGGCGGCTCTGGCCAATGCTTGGCTGCTGACCCGCGGCGACCACGTGATCCCGATCCCCGGGACCCGCAGCGTCAAACACCTTGGGGAATGCGTCGCGGGCGCGGATCTGACGCTGACGCCTGAGGACTTGGAACGGATCGAGACTGTGTTGCCCGTGGGATGGGCGCATGGCGACCGCTATTCGGATGAGCAGTGGATCGGCCCTGAGCGCTATTGCTGATCCGACAGTTGCTCTGGTTCACGGCGACGGGGCGAATACGGGTCTTTGGTTCGCGAGTGCGGGGAGGGATAGGGAGCTTTCCTCTTGGTTTCAATGCTTTACATCTGGGAATGAATTTTTTTGGCCGAAAGCGGATAAAATGACAAAACACCGCTTGACGATACCCGAGGCCTGGGAATATTACACCCCAACGTTCGGCAGAGATGCTGGACGGGCAGCGAGCGGTTGTAGCTCAGTTGGTTAGAGTACCGGCCTGTCACGCCGGGGGTCGCGGGTTCGAGCCCCGTCAACCGCGCCACTGCTGCCTGCCCGCCTTGGGCAATACCAGGGTCCGCTCCGGATGGGGGATGCCGAAAGGCAGATGATATGAGAT
>NZ_PXNU01000039.1:0-62356 GCF_041300735.1 Phaeobacter sp. SYSU ZJ3003
GCTGCCTGCCCGCCTTGGGCAATACCAGGGTCCGCTCCGGATGGGGGATGCCGAAAGGCAGATGATATGAGATCCATGCGCGGTTGTAGCTCAGCTGGTTAGAGTACCGGCCTGTCACGCCGGGGGTCGCGGGTTCGAGCCCCGTCAACCGCGCCACTGCTGCCTGCCCGCCTTGGGCAATACCAGGGTCCGCTCCGGATGGGGGATGCCGAAAGGCAGATGATATGAGATCCATGCGCGGTTGTAGCTCAGCTGGTTAGAGTACCGGCCTGTCACGCCGGGGGTCGCGGGTTCGAGCCCCGTCAACCGCGCCACTCATACGTCTGGTCCCATGTGACAATGGGAATTCCCGAAATGGGACCGGTCGGAACGCCTTATATAGGCCATGCGCGGTTGTAGCTCAGCTGGTTAGAGTACCGGCCTGTCACGCCGGGGGTCGCGGGTTCGAGCCCCGTCAACCGCGCCACTTCCTTTTTCCTCGAAAAATCAGGACCAGGTGCGAGCGTCATGAAACTGCTGGATTCCATCGACTGGACGACTGCGATCATTGTCGCACTGCTTCTGGGGCTGGCGCCTTTCTTCCCCGAACCGCACCTGTGGGAAAAGCTCAGGATGCTGTTTGCAGGCGAATTGCAGCGCGCCCTCGACTGGTTCGATCTACTGATGCACGGAACCCCCTTGGTGCTGTTGGTGCTCAAGGCCGCAAGAGACCTGCGCGCACGCAAGGGGTAGACTGCCTGCAGAGCGGGGTATTGGCAGTAAGGGTGGGTGGCCGCGCTGTGCCTTCTATCATCGGCCAAGGCCGCGAGAGTCTGCACAGGCTCAGTGCCCATGTAGCCGACACCATCGGCGCCAAGACCACCGGGTGTCAGAACGCTGGTTGTTCACTGAGAAAGTCCAGGAGCGCTTCCGCGGTTTCCGATGGGTGCTGGTCCACGAAGAAATGCCCGCCCGGAATGGCCGCAGCGCCCATGTTGGCTAGGCGGGGCGCCCAGGTTGCGTCCACATCGTATTGTTTCGCCATTGCGCCGGTGGCGCCATAAAGGACCAGCGCGGGGCAGGAGACCTGACGGTCCAGATCAGCGGCATCTAGCGCGAAATCCACATCGATTGCGGCGCGGTAATCGTTGCACATCGCATGGATGCAGGCCGGATCACGCCAGCTCTGGCGGTAGGCCTCCAGCGCCTCGGCCGGGAAATCCTCCAGCGTCGCGCCGCCCCAGCCCAACAGGCAGCTTTCAAAATAGTAATCAGGGTCCGCCCCGATCATCCGTTCAGGAAAAGGGGCGGGCTGCGCGAGGAAGAACCAATGGTAGTAAGCGCGGGCGACCTCCTGATGCAGATCGGCCAGCAGCAGGTGGGTGGGGACGATGTCCATCACCGTTAGGCTAGCGATGGCGTTTGGGCTATCAAGCGCCATCCGGTGTGCTGTACGCGCGCCGCGGTCATGGCCGACGAGGTGAAAGCTCTCATGGCCGAGTGAGCGCATCAGGGCCACCTGATCGGCGCCCATCTCGCGAAAGCTCATCGCGGCCATATCGTCTGGCTTACTGCTGTCGCCATAACCGCGCAGATCGGCGGTCACCACGGTGAACTGTTCGGCAAGGCGTGGTGCCACGGCATCCCACATGGCGCGGGTTTGCGGGAACCCATGCAGCAGCAGAACGGCAGGTCCGCTGCCTTGTCGGGTGTAGGCAATCGTTTGGCCGTTCACCTCGGCGCGGCCTGTTTCGATTTCTGTGGCCATCCACCTGACCTCCCTGAGTGGTGTGACTTCCCTGAATGAGGGATGCCCGGCCCACAGGGTCGGGCATGGCGGGGAGCCGCCGCTCCCCTATCTTGGCCCCTTACGACTTGGTCAGTGCCTCCAGAACCCGCGCCCAGGAGCGGATGCCTTTGTGAAAGCTCTTGAGGTCGTATTTCTCGTTCGGCGAATGGATCGCGTCATCTTCATTGGCAAACCCGATCAGCATCGATTCCATGCCGAGGATGGATTTGAAAAAGCCCGCGATCGGGATCGATCCGCCCATGCCGCAGAAGACCGCCTCGCGCTCCCATTCGTCGCTCAGCGCGCCGCGGGCGGCGGTGAATTCGGGGCGGGTGATATCCATCACCGAAGCGCGCGACCCTTCCAGATCGTTGTCCCAGACCACCTTGCAGTCGGGTTTCAGGCGATCTTCGATATGCTTGCGGATTTTCACGCGCAACGCGTCGGGGTCCATGTCCCCCACCAGACGGCAGGTGATCTTGCAATGCGCTTCGGAGGGGATCACGGTTTTCGATCCGGCGCCGTTATAGCCGCCCCACAGGCCGTTGACTTCCAGCGTCGGGCGCGCCCATTGCTGCTCTAGGATGCTGCGGTCCTTTTCTCCATGGGCCTGAGTGTATCCGGCGTTGCCAAGGTAGTCGTCTGCGTCAAAGCCGCAGCCTTCCCACTGGCGCATCTGGTCCTCGGGCACCTCTTTCACGCCCTCATAGAAGCCTTCGACGGCGATCTTGCCGGTGTCCTCGTCATAGAAAGAGGCGACGATGCGGCTGATTTCGCGCAGCGGGTTGAGGCCCGGGCCGCCATAGTGGCCGGAATGCAGGTCGATGCGCGGGCCGACCAGGGTGAATTCATCCTTCAGCATCCCGCGCAGCTGCGAGGCGATGGAGGGCACGCCGCGCGACACCATGGAGGTGTCACAGATCAGCGCGATATCCGCTTTCAGCTCTTCGGCGTGTTCTTTCATGAAGGGCACCAGCGACGGCGACCCCGATTCCTCTTCGCCTTCGAAGAAGAAGGTGATGCGGCAGGGCAGGGAGCCGTGGATCGCCTGCCAGGCACGGCAAGCCTCGACAAAGGTCATCAACTGGCCCTTGTCGTCGGATGCGCCACGGCCCCGGATGACGGTGCCGTTTTCTGTCTCTTCCAGCTGCGGCTCGAACGGCGGTGTCTTCCACAGGTTCAGCGGATCGACCGGCTGCACGTCATAGTGGCCGTAGAACAGGACATGCGGCGCGTCCTTGTTTTCCTGCCCCACGTGGCCCACCACCATAGGGTGACCGGGGGTTACGCGCTTTTCGGCGTCGATGCCGATGGATTTGAGATCTGCCACCAGCCAGTCAGCCGCCTTTTCGCATTCTGCCTTGTAGGCCGGGTCGGTCGAGACGGACTGGATCCGCAGAAGGTCCAGCAGCCGGTCCGTTGCTGCGTTCACATCGGCGTCGATCCGGTCCAGCACTTCATTCAATGACATGTCTCACTCCTGCGTTCTGATTATGGTTTGTGATGATTTGTCGCGGACCGTAGCAGCGCCGTCAAAGAGGCGCCAGTGGGGAAGCTGGACGAGGGGATGAACCGCCATAGCCGGCTGTCCATGCAGGTATTTTCCAGAGTTTCCGATCCTCTATGCCCGGCGCCTTTCAGCGCCGCGTGCCACGCAATTGTCAGGAAATAGCCGCCCGCGCCGGGTTGTGGGCTCAGTTGCTTAGGTCTATTTGACCTGCATCAATGTTGCGCAACATGCCTTTTGCGTAAGCAGTTGATCAAAATCGGCGTCTAGGGTAGTTATTCATAAATGTGAATGGGACTGCCTTCGCGCCAGCGCCCTGGGTGCCAGACTTACAGCTATGGAGATGCCGGTGGACTATACCGCGAAACTCGACGCAGCGATTGAAAGCCTTCACGAAGAAGGCCGCTACCGGACCTTCATCGATATCGAACGGAAGAACGGACAGTTCCCGCATGCGGTCTGGACCCGTCCCGATGGCAGCGAAAGCGATATCACCGTCTGGTGCGGTAACGATTACCTTGGCATGGGGCAGCACCCGGTGGTTCTGGCCGCGATGCACGAGGCGATCGATGCAACTGGCGCAGGCTCCGGCGGAACCCGCAACATCTCGGGCACCACCGTCTATCACAAACGCCTTGAGGCTGAACTGGCGGATCTGCACGGTAAGGAGGCATCCTTGCTGTTCACCTCGGCCTATGTGGCCAATGACGCAACGCTTTCGACCCTGCCCAAGCTGTTTCCCGGTCTGATCATCTATTCCGATGCGTTGAACCATGCTTCGATGATCGAAGGCGTGCGCCGCAACGGCGGTGCCAAGCGTATCTTCCGGCACAATGACGTGGCTCATCTGCGCGAACTGCTGGAAGCAGACGATCCGGAGGCGCCCAAGCTGATTGCCTTCGAATCGATCTACTCCATGGATGGCGATTTCGGTCCCATCGAAGAGATCTGCGATCTGGCCGATGAATTTGGCGCGCTGACCTATCTCGACGAAGTGCATGCGGTGGGGATGTACGGCCCGCGCGGCGGCGGTGTGGCTGAGCGCGACGGTCTGGCAGACCGTATCGACATCATCAATGGAACCCTGGCCAAGGCATTTGGCGTGATGGGTGGTTATATCGCGGCTTCGGCCAAGATGTGCGACGCCATCCGTTCTTATGCACCCGGCTTTATCTTCACCACCTCGCTGGCCCCGACGGTTGCAGCCGGGGCGGCGGCCTCGGTGGCTTTCCTGAAAACCGCGCCCGAGCTGCGCGAGAAGCATCAGGAACAGGCAAAGATCCTGAAAATGCGCCTAAAGGGGCTGGGCCTACCGATCATCGATCACGGCAGCCACATCGTGCCGGTCATCGTCGGCGACCCGGTTCACACCAAGAAGTTGAGCGATATGCTGCTGTCGGATTTCGGCATTTACGTTCAGCCGATCAACTTCCCCACAGTCCCGCGCGGCACCGAACGGCTGCGGTTTACCCCGTCGCCGGTGCATGGGCCGCTGGAAATCGACGCTTTGGTCAAGGCAATGGACGGTCTTTGGTCGCATTGTGCGCTGAATCGCGCCGAATTGGCCGGGTAGTGCACAGTTCTGTGTTCAAAACTGTTGAGTGTGTTATCGTTTCATCAACGGATTGGTCAGCTTGAGTCGTTAGGGTGATTCTGCAGACATCAAAATCCGGTTGCGGCAGGTAAAGATGGGACAGCAGGCATGATCGGGCGCCTTACTCAGCGCAAATCAAAAGAGCAGGGTGAGCCATCCGCGCCCAAAAGTTTTGACGACTTTGAGCTGCGGCTTGGCGACATGATGCGCGGCGAGCGCGCAACCATGGGGAAATCCCTGCTTGATGTGCAACGAGAGTTGCGCATCAAGGCGTCTTACATCGCTGCGATTGAAAATTCCGATCCTTCAGTTTTTGACACGCCCGGCTTCATCGCCGGGTATGTGCGCTCTTACGCGCGCTATCTGAACATGGATCCCGAAGAGGCGTTTGAGACCTTCTGCCGCGAAAGCGGCTTTACGGTTGCCCACGGCATGTCGGCCGAGGCCTCGGTGCGAAAGGCAAAGGCTGCACCCGGTGCACAAGCGGCAAATGCCAGTGGGCTGGGCAGCGACCCGTTCACCTCGCCCAACACGCCCTTTGCCCCCTCTGCGGGTGGTCTGTTCAGTCATGTGGAGCCACGCGCCATCGGATCGCTGATGGTGCTGGCGGCGCTGATCACTGGCATCGGCTACGGTGGCTGGAGCATCCTGAAAGAAGTGCAGCAGGTGCAGTTCGCACCGGTCGATCAGACGCCGCTTGTGCTGGCGGATGTGGACCCGCTGGAAGGCGCGCAGCTGAACCTGGCGAATGCGGATACGGATCCTGCGGCAGCGGCGCTGGACCGGCTCTATCGCCCCCAGGCGCTGGATATTCCGGTTCTCGAAGCCCGGGACGCGCCGATTGCAACGCTTGATCCGCGCACCTTTGGCAACTTTGCCGAACCCGATCTGCCATCCATCCAATTGGCCGAGGCCAGCCTGCCTGCGGACATCGCCGGGCAGCAGCTGACGGTACCGCAGGTCGTCGAAGAGGTGGCGCCGAGCGCGGAAATGCTTGCCGTACGTCCGGCATGGGTCGAGGTGACCGCCGCGGATGGCAGCGTCATCTTCGAAGGGATCATGGAGCCGGGCGACCGGTTCGAGATTCCCCTGACCGAAGTTGCGCCGACCCTGAAGACCGGGGAAAGCAGCGGCATCTATTTCGCGGTCAATGGACAGCATTTTGGTCCCGTGGGCCAGCGTGGACGGGTAACCAAGAATGTCGATCTGTCCCCGGATGCGATTTCGGGCCGGTTCGAGGTCGCCGATCTTGAGGATGACCGCAACCGCGCCCTTGCGACCCTGGTGGCGCAGCTGCAGGTCGACAGCGCACAGGACTGATCCTTTTTCCGCTTTTACTGTGTCTGACCGCGCCTGCCATTGCAGACGCGGCCCGCAGCACGTATCTACCGGCTGAGCAGCAGGACCATAGGGGACGGACCGCATGTCGCTGAATCACATTCGACCCTGGCGCCATATCGAGCGCCGCAAGAGCCGCCAGATCCATGTAGGGAACGTGCCGATTGGCGGGGATGCGCCCATCGCGGTGCAGACCATGACCAATACGCTGACCACCGATGTCGCCGCGACCATCGCCCAGGTGCAGGCCGCCGCGGAGGCGGGCGCGGATCTGGTGCGCGTCTCTGTCCCGGATGAGGCTTCGTCCAAGGCACTGAAGGAAATCGTGCGCGAAAGCCCGGTGCCCATCGTTGCGGATATCCATTTCCACTACAAACGCGGGATTGAGGCAGCCGAGGCAGGCGCCGCCTGTCTGCGCATCAATCCCGGCAATATCGGCGATGAAAAACGCGTCGCCGAAGTGATCAAGGCCGCCCGCGACCACAATTGTTCGATCCGGATTGGCGTCAACGCCGGCTCATTGGAAAAGCACCTGCTCGACAAATACGGTGAGCCTTGCCCCGAAGCGATGGTCGAAAGCGGTCTCGATCATATCCGCATCCTGCAGGATCACGATTTCCACGAGTTCAAGATTTCAGTGAAGGCCTCTGATGTCTTCATGTCGGCAGCCGCTTATCAGCAACTGGCCGAGGCGACGGATGCGCCGATCCACCTTGGGATTACCGAGGCAGGGGGCTTTGTCTCCGGCACCATCAAATCGGCCATCGGTCTGGGGCAGCTTTTGTGGATGGGCATTGGTGATACCCTGCGCGTCAGCCTCTCTGCGGATCCGGTCGAAGAGGTGAAGGTCGGCTTTGAGATCCTGAAATCTCTGGGCTTGCGCCACCGGGGCGTCAATATCATCTCCTGCCCCTCCTGCGCGCGGCAGGGGTTTGACGTGATCAAGACGGTCGAAGCGCTCGAAGAGCGTCTGGCTCATATTCACACCCCGATGAGCCTGTCGATCATCGGCTGCGTCGTGAATGGTCCGGGTGAGGCGCTGATGACCGATGTTGGCTTCACCGGCGGCGGGGCCGGGGCCGGGATGGTTTATCTGGCGGGCAAGGCCAGCCACAAGATGAGCAATGAAGAGATGGTCGACCATATCGTTGAACAGGTCGAACAGAAGGCTGCAGAAATCAACGCGGCTGAGGCAGCCGCCGCTGAATAAGCAGAGAGCCCGATACCGGTGCAATATGCAGGACTAACAAAAACGGGGCGCCAAGGGCGCCCCGTTTTGCGTTTCACCATGATGGCTCGGGCCGAAGCCGCAGCGCGGGTCAGCCGCGGTTCTTGCGGTTCTCCGCCACCAGGGCTTCCATCTGATCGGCAGGCAGGTAGCCGCGCAGCAGTTCCCCGCCCAAAACAAACGTCGGCGTGCCGGAGATCGACAGACGCTGGGCCAGATCGCGGGTCTGGCGCAATTCGCGGGTGACGTCCTCGGAATCCATATGGGCGAGGATGGCGTCGGCATCCAGATCAAGCCCGTCGGCCAGACGGCGCAGGGCAACTTCGCCCGGCTCGCCAGTCATTTCCATCAGGGCTTCGTGCACGGATTTGTAGGCAGCGTCGCCAGCCAGCTGTTTGGTTGCAACAGCAAAGCGCGACGACAGCACCGAGGCTTCGCCCAGGATCGGGAATTCCTTCACCACCCAGCGGATGTTGCCATCCTTGGCAAGCAGCTCCGCCACCTCGGGCGCGGCGCGGCGGCAATAACCACAGCGATAGTCCATGAACTCGACCAGGGTGATGTCGCCCTCGGGGTTGCCACCGACCCAGGAATAGCCGTCGTTTTCCAACTCCTGCAGGTTGTCGGCCACCAGCGCCTGATCGCGGGTGGCTTCGGCGGCGGCCTGACGCTGCTCCAGCAGGTTCACGGCCTCAAGGATCACCTCAGGGTTTTCCATCAGGTATTCGCGCACCTGAGCGCCAAACGCCTCGCGTTCGGCGGCGCTCATGTTCGAAAGGTCCAGCGCCTGCGCGGGGGCGCCAAGCAGCGCAAGAGCAGTGGCAGCACCTGCTGCTGCACGTGTAACACGGATCATTTTCGTTTCCTTTTCTGTGTTTTCTCATAGGCCACCAGCACGTCTTGCGCCCGGCGCCAGGCTGGCGATCCGGTGGGCAAAAGCGCGGTGGCGCGTTTGGCATGCAGACCGGCGTCGTCCAGACGCCCCTGCAGGGCATAGCGTTCCGCTGTCACCAGCGCGGCAAGCCCGGTCTGTTTGGTTTTGGCATAGGCCTGCGCCATGTCCCGCAGCAGCACCGTGTTGCGAAAATCGATGCCGCGGGATTTTTCCAGCGATTTGAGCGCGGCCCGGGGCTGCCCGGCAGCAAGTTGCGCCCGGCCATAACTGGCCAGAACCAGCGGGTCCGAGGGGGCCAGCGCGACCGCCTGCCCGTAACTGGAAAGCGCGGCATTCCAGTCGCGGTTTTCCATCAGGATCTGACCTTTGAGATCGTGATAAAACGGATCCTTGGGGCGCAGCGCGATGGCGCCGTTTATGGCGGTCAGCGCCTTCTTGCGATTGTTGAGCCGGTGATAGGCGATCGCCTCCCGCATGAGCCGGACATCCTTGTGGCTCTCGCTGCTTGCGCGCCGCAGCGTCCACTTCGGAGAGCGGACAAAGGCAGACAGCTTGCCGCGCAGCCGGGCGAACCAATACTCGGCCGCTGGGTCGGTCGCGATGTCGGTGCCGTGGCTGGCGACATAGGCCTGCGCCGCGCGGATGCGGTCGCGGCTGAGTGGATGCGAGCGCATGTAGGGGTCCTGATGCTGCGCGCTCAGCACTTCTTGTCCGGCAAATGTCTGGTGCAGATCAACCAGCCCCTGCGGATTGACGCCGGCGCGGCTCAGATACCCCGCCGCCGAGCGGTCGGCCGAAGCTTCCTCGGCGCGGGTGTGTGACAGGAAGCCGCGCAGGGCCGAACTTTGCGTGCCGATAGCGATCCCGGTCGAAGCCTCGCTTCCAGCGCCCGCAGCGGCGGCCAGAACCGCCAGCGCCATGCCCAGCCCGGCGGCACTTCCGGCCGAACGCATGTTCTGCATCCGCCGGGCCAGATGGCCGTTTGCGATATGGGCTGCTTCATGGGCCAAAACGGCCTGCAGCATCTCGGGGCTGTCGGACTTGAGGATCAGGCCGTAATGCACGAAAATCGTGCGGTTATCCAAAACAAAGGCGTTGTAGCTGGACTCGTTGACCACAAGGATCTTGGTGCGCCGCGCATTGAGCCCCGCCGCCTGCAGAACCGGCGCCGCAAGCCGGTTCAGCGCCTGTTCCACATCTGCGTCCCGCAACAGGGTGATCGATGCCGCCTGCACAGCCGTCGCCGCATAGGCCAGCAGGCAAAACACCAGAGCCGGGATTGACGCCAGACGAGAGAAACGGTCAAAAGTCATGCGCGCACCATGGGAGAACATCATGCGAAACTCAACCCGCTCAGAGGTCGATCCGTTTATTGTGATGGATGTCATGGAGGCCGCCCGCAAGGCCGAAGAGGCCGGGCGCCGTATCATTCACATGGAGGTCGGCCAGCCTTCGACCGGGGCGCCGGAGGCGGCGCAGCAAGCGCTGGTCAGGGCGCTTGAAAACGATGCGCTGGGATATACCGTGGCGCTGGGGATTCCGGCGCTGCGCGAACGTATCGCACGCATGTATGGCGAATGGTATAACGTGGATCTGGATCCCGGGCGCGTGGTGGTGACCTCCGGCTCGTCCGGGGCGTTCCTGCTGGCCTTCACGGCGCTCTTTGACAGCGGTGACAGGGTCGGCATCGGCGTGCCGGGCTATCCGTCCTACCGGCAGATCCTGCATGCACTGGGGCTAACGCCGGTGGATATTGAAACGGCAGCGGAAAACCGCCTTCAGCCGGTGCCAAGCGATCTTTCCGGGCTTGATCTCGCCGGGCTGATGGTGGCCTCTCCGGCGAACCCGACCGGCACGATGCTGAACCGCGATGCCATGGCGGCGCTGATCGGCGCGACGCAAGAGGCTGGCGCAGCCTTCATCTCGGATGAGATTTACCACGGGATCGAATATGAGGCCAAAGCGGTCACCGCTCTGGAGCTGACCAATGATGCCTATGTGATCAACTCCTTCTCCAAGTATTTCTCGATGACTGGCTGGCGCGTTGGCTGGATGGTGGTGCCTGAGGATCATGTGCGGGTGGTGGAACGTCTGGCTCAGAACATGTTCATCTGCGCGCCGCACGCAAGCCAGGTGGCGGCGCTGGCCGCGATGGATTGCGAGGAGGAACTGCAGGCAAACCTGGCGGTCTATGCCCGCAACCGGCAACTAATGCTGGAGGGGCTGCCCAAGGCGGGTTTCAGCAAGATCGCACCGCCGGACGGGGCATTCTACGTCTACGCGGATGTGTCGGAGCTGACGCAGGACAGCCGTGCATTTGCCGCCGAAATTCTGGAAAAGGCCGGGGTTGCGGTGACGCCGGGGCTGGATTTCGATCCGGTCCGGGGCGCCACAACGCTGCGGTTCTCTTATGCGCGCTCCACCGCCGATATCGAAGAAGGGCTGTCGCGTCTGCGCAGTTTCATGGAAAACCGTTAAGGTCCCCGTCAAAGGCGATGGGGGCGGTGGGTGCAAACACCCGCTGGTCAGAAGCAAAACAGAATGGGCAGGAACAGGATGACAGGCAGGATATTGGCGATCATCGCGGCGCTGTTTCTGGGCGGCGCGGCTATGGCGCAGGGGTTTTCCGGGCTCGCGCGCATTGATGCCGAGCAGAGCCGCATCAGGGACGCGGGGCAGGGGGCAGAGATTGATCTGCACCTTAGTCAGGGGGTGCCCTACCGCCTTTTCACGCTCGACAACCCTCCGCGTCTGGTGCTCGACTTTCAGGAGGTGGACTGGACGGGGCTGCGCCGGGAGAACCTGATCCAAGGCGAAAACCTGCGCGATGTGCAGTTCGGAACCTATGTGCCGGGCTGGTCGCGCATGGTTCTGGCGCTGGTCGGACCGATGCAGGTTAGTGCTGCTGGGATGGAGGTTGATCCGGTGACAGCGGGCGCGATCCTGTCGGTCACGCTGGACAAAACAGATGCCGAACAGTTTGCCGCCAGTGCTGGCGCCCCGCAGGACCGGCGCTGGGACCTGCCCGCGCCCGAGCCGCTGACACCGGCTGCTCCGCGTGATGACAATGCGCCGCTGCTGGTGGTGCTGGACCCGGGGCATGGCGGCATCGATCCCGGTGCGCAGGTCGAGGGCGGCCTCGATGAAAAGACCCTGATGCTGCAATTTGCCTTCGAACTCGGTGAAATGCTGGTGCGCTCGGGCCAGTTTTCGGTGCAGCTGACCCGTGATGGGGATTACTTCGTATCGCTGGAGCGCCGGATTGCGCTGGCGCATCAGGCCGGAGCGGATCTGTTCATCTCACTGCACGCGGATTCCCTCTCCGAAGGCGGCGCGCGGGGATCGACCATCTATACCCTGTCGAAAGAGGCTTCGGACAAGGCATCGGCCACCCTGGCCGAGCGGCACGACCGGTCGGATCTATTGTCTGGGACAGACCTTAGCGCGGCGGATGATCTGGTGACGGATGTGCTGCTGGATCTTGCCCGGCAGGAAACCCAGCCACGCAGCGAGGCGCTGGCGCGCGCCATCGTCGAAGGGCTGGCGGAGCAGGGCGGACCGCTCAACCGGCGGCCCATGCGCTCGGCCGGATTTTCGGTGCTGAAATCGGCGGATATCCCGTCGGTCCTGATCGAAATCGGCTTCCTGTCCAGCGCCCGCGATCTGAAGAACCTGAAGGACCCGGAGTGGCGCGCCCAGGCGGCGCGCGGTGTTCTGTCTGGCCTGATCGAATGGCGTATCCGCGATGATGCGCTGCGCCCGCTGGTACGCCAGTAGCCGGAAAGCAGGAAAAAGGCGCCCATGGGGATCGGCGCGCAGGTGCCGACTGACCCACTGGTTGCGACAGCACCTGTCGCTGCAGCCCCGAATCCTCTATGGTTTTCCTGACACCAGCGGCATATATTCGCCGCTTCCCGTTTTGACCCCGGTAACAGGGGCTCCTATATAGGCGGGACCGTGCGAGAGAGGCTTTATTCCGTGCTCAGGTTCATTCTATCCTTCTTCGGCTCCATTTTCAGTACCATCACGCTTGGCGTGGCGGTGGTTGCACTGACCATTGGCGCGGTCTTCTGGATGTATGGGCGCGACCTGCCCAGCCACGAATCCCTGGCGCAATACCAGCCCCCGACCATCAGCCGGATCTATTCGGGCGAAGGACAGCTGATCGACGAATTCGCCGAAGAACGCCGCCTGTTCACCCCGTCGCACGAGATCCCGGCGCTGGTGAAGCAGGCCTTCATCTCTGCCGAAGACAAGAATTTCTATTCCCACGCCGGCTATGATGCCCGTGGTATTGCTGCCGCCGCGATTGAAGCGGTTCGCTCGCGCGGGTCCAACGTGCGCGGTGCCTCGACCATTACCCAGCAGGTGATGAAGAACTTTCTTCTGTCCGGTGACCGTAAGGCCGAGCGCAAGATCAAGGAAATCATCCTCGCCACCCGGCTTGAGGAAACGCTCGACAAGGACCGAATTCTTGAGCTCTATCTGAACGAGATTTTCCTGGGTCAGAATTCTTACGGGGTCGCGGCGGCCTCGCAGACCTATTTCAACAAGACCCTTGGCGAATTGGCCCCGCACGAAGCTGCCACGCTGGCCTCCATGCCCAAGGCGCCGTCAGATTATCACCCGGTTCGGCGCAAGGACCGGCTGCTTGCCCGGCGCAACTACGTTCTGCGCGAGATGTACGAGAACGGCTATATCTCTGAAGACGTCTACAAGGTGGAGGTCGAACAGCCGCTGCGCTCGGTCCAGAATGGCGATTTCGAAAGCTTCCGTACCGCTCTGCCGCCGCGCGATTATTTCACCGATGAAATCCGCCGCCAGCTGTCGCAGGACTTTGGGGAAGGCGAGTTCTTTACCGGTGGTTTCACCGTGCGCGCCACCATCGACGAGGAAATGCAGACAGAGGCCGCGCTGGCCATGCGCAAAGGTCTGGAGAAATATGACCGTTCGCGTGGGATCTGGAAGGGCACAGGGGTAGCTCTCACCGAAGAGGAACTCGCCTCCGAAGAGACCTGGCGCGAGGCGCTGGGACAAGCCGATGTGTCCCGCGACATCGACTTGGGTGGCAAATGGCTGCCTGCCGTGGTGCTGACAGTGGCCGATCAGTCGCTTACCGTTGGCGTAGAAGGCGTTGCCGAAACCGGCAGCGTGCCGCGCTCTGACATCAAGTGGATGAAGGGCAATTTCAAGGACAACTTCACCCGCGGAGACGTGGTGCTGGTCCGCGCCGAGATGAAAGACGATGCCTTTAGCCATTGGTCGCTGCGGCAGGTCCCCGAAGTGCAGGGCGGTTTCGTTGCAATGGACGTCAACACCGGCCGCGTTCTGGCGATGCAGGGCGGGTTCTCCTATCAGCATTCGGTGTTCAATCGCGCCACCCAGGCGCAGCGACAGCCTGGGTCCAGCTTCAAACCTTTCGTCTATGCGGCGGCGCTGGACAGTGGATACAGCCCGGCGACCATCATCGTCGACGCCCCGATCGAGATCAACACGCCGCAAGGTCTGTGGCGGCCCAAGAATTCCAGCAACAAGTTCTACGGTCCGACGCCGCTGCGCACCGGGATCGAGATGAGCCGGAACCTGATGACCATCCGACTGGCGCAAGAGGTCGGCATGCCGGTGGTCGCGGGCTATGCGGAACGCTTTGGCGTCTATGACAATATGGGCACCTATCTGGCCAACTCGCTGGGGGCCGAGGAAACCACGCTCTACAAGATGGTTGCAGCCTATGCGATGTTCGCCAATGGCGGCCAGCGGGTGCAGCCGACCCTGGTGGACCGCATTCAGGATCGCTTTGGCAAGACGATCTACCGCCACGATGACCGCGACTGCGTCGATTGCGCCGTGGCTTCCTTGGAGCCTGGACGGGCACCGCGTATCGTTGCCGACCGCGAACAGGTGATGGATCCGATCACCGCCTATCAGCTGACCTCGATGATGAAGGGGGTTGTCGACCGCGGCACCGCCTCTAGCGTGATCAACCTGCCGGTGCCCACCGCGGGCAAAACCGGCACCACCAACGATTCGCGCGATGTCTGGTTCGTCGGCTTCACCTCCAATATCGTTGCGGGTTGCTACATGGGCTTTGACCAGCCCCGCCCGATGGGACGTGGCGCCTATGGCGGCACCATGTGCGGGCCGGTGTTCCAGCAGTTCATGACCAAGGCTGTCGAGAAATTCGGCGGCGGTCCCTTCGAAGTGCCCGAAGGCGGCCATTTCATCAAGATCGACCGCTATACCGGCGCGCCTTTGCCGGATGATGCTTCGGGTGCCTATGTGGTGGCGGAATACTTCCGCGACGGGGCTGAGCCGATCTTTGGCATGACCTTCGATGGCGGCTTTGCCATGGGATCCAGCCTGCCGTTGATCGAAGAGGTCGAACAATCCGGGCGCAAGGTTACCACCTCAAGCGGTGGAACCGCGGTTCTGGGGCCAAAGGCCAGCTTTGGCACCATCAGTTCGGGCGGCCTTTACTGACCGCCCGCCTGTGTCTTTGCGGGCACCGGCTTTGACGGGGGTATTGCGCGCGGGGTGCGATTGTCGGCCGCCTATACGCACTGCTTGGCGATGGACAGGCGCAGACCCTTGTTCTGCCTTGGTCTCTGGGCTATCACGCCAGCCTGAACGTCATGACAGGATACTCCCAAGATGCGCGCTGAAACCCAGAATATCGTGACCGAGATTGAAAAATCGCTGGAGCTTCTCGCCCAGCGGCTCGATTGGGAAACTGCGGAGTTCCGGCTGGAGGAATTCAACGCCCGGGTCGAGGATCCGGGACTGTGGGACGATCCCGAAGCCGCGCAGAAACTGATGCGCGAGCGCCAGATGCTGGTCGATGCGATTGATACCTACAAGGGCATCAAGCAGGATCTGGCAGACAATATGGAGCTGATCGAACTTGGCGAGATGGAAGAGGACGAAGAGGTCGTCACCGACGCTGAGGACGCTCTGAAGGCGCTTAAGGACAAGGCCGCCGAGAAGGAGCTGGAGGCGCTGCTGGACGGCGAGGCGGACGGCAACGATACTTTCCTTGAGATCAACGCAGGTGCCGGCGGCACTGAAAGCTGCGATTGGGCTTCGATGCTTGCGCGAATGTACGTCCGCTGGGCCGAGAAGAAAGGCTACAAGGTCGAGCTGCAATCCGAAAGCGCTGGTGAAGAGGCAGGCATCAAATCCGCCGCCTACAAGATTTCCGGCCCCAATGCCTATGGCTGGCTGAAATCCGAAAGCGGCGTGCACCGTCTGGTGCGGATTTCACCCTATGACTCGGCTGCCAAACGCCACACGTCCTTCTGTTCGGTCTGGGTCTACCCGGTGGTGGACGACAATATCGACATCGAGGTGAACCCGGCGGATATCCGTATCGATACCTACCGTTCGTCCGGTGCGGGCGGTCAGCACGTCAACACCACCGACTCGGCGGTGCGGATCACCCACCATCCCACCGGGATCGTGGTGACCAGCTCGGAAAAATCCCAGCACCAGAACCGCGATATCGCCATGAAGGCCCTGAAATCGCGCCTGTATCAACTGGAGCTGGACCGTCGCAACGCGGCCATCAACGAAGCCCACGAGAACAAGGGCGACGCGGGTTGGGGCAACCAGATCCGGTCCTACGTGTTGCAGCCCTACCAGATGGTCAAGGATCTGCGCACCGGGCACGAGACCTCTGACACCAAGGGCGTTCTGGATGGCGATCTGGACGGCTTCATGGCGGCGACACTGGCGATGAACGTGTCCGGCAAGAGCCGCGCGGACGCGCAGGCGGAGTAATCCGGCCTACGGGTGACCCGAGGTTAGCCTCGGGGCAAGTCACGGCTTTCCTTTGTAAAAATCTGCGGCTAGGCTCTGTTTAACAAATGAACGGAGTCACGCCGACTATGACAGATTACAGCTCTGCCAGCGATATTCTGGCCCAATTGCAAGATGGTAGCCTGACTGCCGCCGCGCTGATGGAGCATACCCTGGCGCGGATCGAGGCGGTGAACCCGGATCTGAACGCCATCGTGGGACTGCGCCCGGCAGAAGAGCTGATGGAAGAGGCGCGCCGTGCCGACGCGATGCGCGCCGCCAATGTACCGCTGGGGCCGCTGCACGGGCTACCGATGGCGATCAAGGATCTTGCCAACGTCAAAGGCATCGCATCGACCCAGGGCTCCCCCCTGATGAAGGATTTTGTACCGACCGAGGATGAGCTGTTCGTATCGCGCCTGCGCGCGGCGGGGGCGATCCTGATTGGCAAGACCAATACCCCCGAATTCGGCCTCGGCTCCCATACCTTCAACCCGGTCTATGGCGCGACCAACAACCCGTTTGATCCCACGCGGACCTGTGGCGGCTCTTCCGGTGGCTCAGCGGTGGCGTTGGCCGCCGGGATAGTGGCGCTGGCGGATGGATCCGACATGATGGGATCCCTGCGGAACCCGGCTGGCTGGAACAATGTCTACGGCTTCCGACCGACCTGGGGCTGGGTGCCGTCAGAACCCAAGGGAGACGTCTTCCTGCACCCTCTGGCGACGCTTGGCCCGATGGCGCGTAGCCCCGAGGATATCGGTCTGCTCCTGGACGTGATGAGCGGACCGGACCCGCGTCAGCCGCTGGCCTCGGGTGGGGCTCCGGTGATGCCGCTGCCGGAGGTCGAAAAGATGCGGATTGGCTGGCTTGGCGACTGGGGCGGGGCCTTTCCGATGGAGCCGGGAATCCTTGAGCTATGCGAGGCGGCGGCAAAGTCGTTCGAAGACTTGGGGCATACGGTTGAAGCCGTGGCGCCGCCGTTCCCGGCGGACCGCATCTGGGAGGCCTGGATCACCTTGCGCTCCTTTGCCGTTGCAGCGGGACTGCGGGTGTTCAACGATCGCCGCGAGCATCTGAAGGACACCGCCATCTGGGAGCTGGAGCGTGGCCTTTCTATGACAGCGCAACAGGTGCAGGAGGCGTCCGATGCGCGCTCTGACTGGCAGCGGGCCGCAGCGCGGCTGTTCCAGGACTACGACGCCCTGATCCTGCCGACGGCGCAATGCTGGCCGTTCCCGGTCGATATCGATTACCCGCGGGAGATCGCAGGCGTTGAGATGGACACCTATCACCGCTGGATGCAGGTGGTGGTGCCGGTCAGCCTGCTGGGGCTGCCCTGCCTTGGCGCGCCTGCTGGGTTCAGCGAGGCGGGCCTGCCGATGGGCATCCAGATCTTTGGCGCGCAGGGGCAGGATCAGAATATCCTGGCACTGGGCCAGCAGTATCACGCGGCCACGCAATGGCCGCAAAACGCCCCTCCACAGGGTTAAGGAGGACCCGGGGGAGGGGAAACGTTTCGGGGAGGAAGCGTTTCGATGACAGAAAAGGCATTTGGTGTACCGGAAATGCAGCCGATGACCGCAGGGATCCTGCGCGAGGCGCTGCGACGCGGCTGGGCGGATTTCCTGGCCAAGCCCGGATACGGGTTGTTCTTTGCCGGGTTTTACGTCTTGGCGGGCTGGGCGATGGCCTGGGTTACCGCGCAGACCGGCACCACCTTCTGGCTGGTGCTGGCGGCCATCGGATTTCCGCTGATCGGTCCCTTTGCGGCGGTGGGGCTTTATGAGGTCTCACACCGGCGCGAACAGGGGCAGGCAATGGACGCCCGGGCCATTCTGGGGGTGGTTCTGCAGCAAAGCCGCCGCCAGCTGCCGTCGATCTGCGCCATCATCATTGTGGTGTTTCTGTTCTGGTTTTTCCTTGGCCACATGATCTTTGCCCTGTTTCTGGGGCTGTCGACCATGACCAATATCTCCACCTCTCTGGATGTCTTCCTGTCGGTCGAGGGGCTTACGATGCTGGCGGTCGGAACTGTCGTTGGCGCGTTGTTCGCGCTGCTGCTCTATATGATCACGGTGATCTCTCTGCCGCTGCTGCTGGACAGGGAGGTCGATTTCGTGACCGCGATGATCACCAGCTTCACCTATGTGCAGCGGAATTTTGCGCTGATGATGCTCTGGGCGGTGCTGATTGCCGTGCTGACCTTTGCAGCCATGCTGCCCGCCTTTGCCGGTCTGCTGGTGGTGCTGCCGTTGCTTGGCCACGCCACTTGGCACATCTACCGGCTCGCCACATCACCGACCTAGGGCGGCAGGGCGTCCCTGGTCAGGAGAACGGTTCGTTGATGCGCAGCAGGCGGCGGTGGTAGGGCAGCAGGTCCTCTTCGCTCACAAAGCCCGCATTGCGGGCCACGGCCAGCGCAGGCCCCATGTCGCGGCCGAGGTATTCATAGACCATCCGGGTGACCCGTTCATCGCCGCTTTCACGCACGGTGCGGGCCACGTAGCCAACCCAGAAATTGTTTTCAAGCGAGGCCACGCGCGCCAAGTAGTTGAAGGAAAAGGTCATCGCGCGGCGCCGTGAAATCAGGAAGGCGACGCCGTCCTCGTGACAGCTGAGCACGCCGCGGAACTCACGCGATGCCGGGTCTTCGGGCAGGCCCTGAAACCGCATCGCATCCTTGGCCTCAAAACCCTTGATATAGGCGACGCCGCCTCCGTCACGGCTTACGCGCACCAGACCAACGACAAAACTGTCCCCGTTGATGAAGCTACGACGGGTAAAACGGTAATAGCCAGAGGGGAAGATCTGCTCGCTCAGCTGCTCGATCCCATGGCCCAGAAAATCATTGAGAAAGGCGCCGTGCAGGATCTTGTCCTGTTTGCCAACTGTGTCGACCGGCTCCAGCAGGATACGCGCATCCACATCAAAGAAGCAGCAGATCCGGTCTAGAACGTCCGGCCGCGGAAAGCTTTCGCCGGACATGTAGCGATTGAACTGCGTCCGGTTGATACCAAGGCGCCGCGACAGTTCGGAGATGGAGGGGTATTGCTGTGCCAGATGACGCAGGTTGGCGCCAAACATGTCGCGCAATTCTGCGGGAGAACGCGATTGCCGGGCGCGGTTGTCATCTCTTGCTGTTGCTATGGCAGCCATTGTGGCCTCAATCCCCGACCGCTGATCGCGACAAATATTTCCATTTTACGATGGGTTGTCGCTTTATCGCGTCAATGTTGTCTCTAAATCACGTCGGGATACTATCCTCGCTGACACAAATTGCAATAGTCCGACGCAGTATTTGCCATGTTGGCGCCTCTCCAATTGGCCCAGAATTGAGCGATAAACGAACGAGGCTTGCAACATGATCGGATATGTACTTTGGAGTGATGTCGCCGTCGGAAAAGCAATTATCTGGTGTGAGGATCAGGGGGATCTGGCCTATTATTCCCGGCACAGAGATGCCTCACAGACGGCGGTGTGTAAGGGAGATTGGGTACAGTTTGACCTGACCGAAAAAGGCAATATGCGGTTGGCAGCCAATGCGGTCATTCTGGAAGAGGTCGGGTATCCTGACCTGTCCGAGATGCTGGTCGAGGCAGCACCGCTGCCAAAAGCGGCTTCAACAGCGGTGACGGCCGATCATCCGGCTCGCGCAACAGGTGCAGGGCGGAGTTTTGAAGCGTCTGGCGGTGTCGAGGTGGTAACGGAAGGCAATGTGATACCCTTTCCGGCTTTCTCAAAATGGCACACGGCCGCGCGGTACGGGTAACCCCCGTACTGTCGGAACGGTCTGGCGCAGCGCTTTGTTACACGCGGACTTGGCGCTGCAGGCCCTGTGATTTTCTACTGACCCGGACGTCGCAAAAAGGCCGCCCAGATTGGGCGGCCTTTTGTGTTATCGGTGCAAGACATGTGATCGGAAGGGGCGGGTGGTCCTCCCGGCGCGGCAATCAGGTGCCGCGCAGCAGGGCAGCAACGCCGGTACGGGCGATTTCGATCAGACCCAACGGGCGCATCAGATCGGCAAAGGCGTCGATCTTGTCCGGGGCGCCGGTGATTTCGAAGATGAAGCTTTCCAGGGTGCTGTCCACGACATTGGCGCGGAAGATATCGGCCAGGCGCAGGGCCTCGACCCGCTTGTCACCATCGCTCACGACCTTGAGGATTGCCAGTTCCCGCTCGACCGCAGGGCCTTCGACGGTCAGATCGTGCACCTCGTGGACTGGAACGATACGGCCCAGCTGTGCCTTGATCTGTTCGATCACCTGCGGCGTGCCGGTGGTGACCACGGTGATGCGGCTCAGGTGCCCGGTGTGATCGACTTCGGCGACGGTCAGGCTTTCGATGTTGTAGCCGCGGCCGGAGAACAGGCCGATGACACGGGCCAAAACGCCGGGTTCGTTTTCAACCAGCAATGCCAGCGTGTGACGTTCCTGTACGTCGGAAAACGTGGGCCGCAGGTTATACGCCGAATGTTTGCTGGCGCCTTTTTTGATGTGTAGGGCAGACATGGAATTGTCCTTTTTCATTCCTATCGGGCCGTGTCGGCGATTGCCGGGCCCATCAATTCGGTGAAGGGGGAGCGGTGTGGATCAAACCAGCACCGCACCTCCGGCCTGAATGGCGCCCTGGGTTTCGGCTTCGCCCAGCAGCATTTCGTTGTGGGGTTTGCCCGAGGGGATCATCGGGAAGCAGTTCTCGTGCTTTTCGACCAAACAATCAAAGACAACCGGACCGTCGTGGTTGATCATTTCCATGATCGCATCGTCCAGATCCTTGGGGTCCTTGCAGATGATGCCCTTGGCGCCAAAGGCCTCGGCGAGCTTCACGAAATCGGGCAGCGCTTCGGACCAGGAGTGGCTGTAGCGTTCACCGTGCAGCAGTTCCTGCCACTGGCGCACCATGCCAAGGCGTTCGTTGTTGAGGATGAACTGTTTTACCGGCAAGCGGTATTGCGCGGCGGTGCCGAGTTCTTGCATGTTCATCAGCCAGGATGCCTCACCGGCAACGTTGATCACCAGCGCGTCGGGGTGCGCCATCTGCACGCCGATGGAGGCCGGGAATCCATAGCCCATGGTGCCAAGTCCGCCTGAGGTCATCCAGCGGTTGGGATCCTCAAAGCCAAGGAACTGCGCCGCCCACATCTGGTGCTGCCCAACCTCGGTGGTGACATAGCGGTCGTGACCCTTGGTCAGCTCCTCAAGGCGTTGCAGCGCGTATTGCGGTTTGATGGTGCCTTCGGACGGGGTGTAGGACAGGCAATTGACCGCGCGCCATTCGGAGATCTTGGCCTGCCATTTGGCCAGCGCCTCCTTGTTGGTCTTGCGACCGCGGGATTTCCAGACCTTCAGCAGATCTTCCAGCACGTGGCCCACATCACCGACGATCGGGATATCGACGCGGATCACCTTGTTGATCGAGGAAGGATCGATATCGATATGCGCCTTGGTCGATTTCGGGCTGAAGGCATCGATGCGGCCAGTGATCCGGTCATCGAACCGCGCGCCGATATTGATCATCAGATCGCAGTCGTGCATCGCCATGTTGGCCTCATAAAGACCGTGCATGCCCAGCATGCCGAGCCAGTTCGGGCCCGAGGCAGGATAGGCGCCAAGGCCCATCAGGGTCGAGGTTACGGGAATGCCAGTGGCATCCACCAGTTCGCGCAGCAGCTGGCTGGCGCCGGGGCCGGAGTTGATCACGCCGCCGCCGGTATAGAACACCGGGCGTTTGGCGGTCTCGATGGCGGCCACCAGTTCGGTGATCTCTTCCATATCGCCCTTGACCGGCGGCTGGTAATGCGAGGCCGAGGGGCGCGGCGTCGTGTAGGTTCCGGTGGCGAATTGCACGTCTTTCGGAATGTCGATCAAAACCGGACCGGGGCGGCCCGAGGTGGCGACATGGAACGCCTCGTGCAGGGTACCGGACAGCTTGTCGGTGTCCTTCACCAGCCAGTTGTGCTTGGTGCAGGGGCGGGTGATGCCAACGGTGTCCGCCTCCTGGAAGGCGTCTGAACCGATCATGAAGGTCGGCACCTGACCGGTCAGCACCACAAGCGGAATGGAATCGAGCAGCGCATCGGTGAGGCCGGTCACCGCATTGGTTGCACCGGGCCCCGAGGTGACAAGAACGACGCCCGGCTTTCCGGTCGAACGCGCATATCCTTCGGCGGCGTGAACCGCGCCTTGCTCGTGGCGGACCAGAATGTGGCGGATATCGTTCTGCAGGAAGATTTCATCATAGATCGGAAGCACGGCGCCACCGGGGTATCCGAATACCGTGTCCACGCCCTGATCCTTCAGGGCCTGAACAACCATTTTTGCGCCGGTCATTTCACGTGTCATCTGCTTTTGCTCCAGTTGGCGGCAACGTCCATTCCGCATAAAAAAAGCCCCCGATTTTCTAGGTCGGAGGCGCATGGGTCAGATTATGGTCAACCGTTACCGGCCCATGCGCTTGGTTCCTACAATGACGACTAGGGAGGTCATTTACCCCAGGCTCCTCTTTTGCGTTGAAGCGCAGACTATGACCGGCCGGCAGGGGCGTCAACAGGCAAACCCATCAAAAATGCCCGTCTTTCGACATTTTCTTGCGCTCAAGGGGCGCGTTGCGACATTTCTCAAAAGGAGAATCCCGGAAATGTGACCGAAACCCGAGCCGCAGGGACTCAGCCGCAGGTGTCGCGTGCTCCAGAAATGGGGGGAGCAGGGGCTACAGCCCGACGCCAGTGCCCTGTAGAACGCCGTGTTGCAGCGCATAGCGGGTGAGGCCGGCGGTCGAGGAAATGCCCAGCTTGCGCTTGATGTTCTTGCGGTGGGTTTCCACTGTGCGCACCGAGATATCGAGCGCAAGGGCAACTTCCTTGTTGGATTTGCCCTGAGCCAGTTCCAAGAGGATGGTCTGTTCGCGCCCGGTCAGCGCCTCGCGCAAACCGCTGTCCTTGGGCTTCAGCGACCCTTCGGCGCCGGTGCAGAGATAGCGTTCACCGCGCATCACCGCGTCGATAGCATCCTTGATCTCTTCGGTGGGCACGTCCTTTAGCACATATCCCATGGCGCCATGGCTGAGCGCGGTAGAGATATATTCCGGGCTGTCGTGCATCGACAGGATCAGGATACGAGTGCTGGGGCTGCGCTCCAATATGATTTCGGTGGCGCCGAGGCCACCCAACCGGGGCATGTTGAGATCCATCAGGATCACATCGGGCGCCAGCTCGGCGACGCGGCTCACCGCTTCTTCGCCGTCGGTCAACGATCCGACCACCGCGATGTCATCATAGCTTTCGAGAATCGACTGGATGCCCTCGGCGACCATCGGGTGGTCGTCCACGATCAGGACACGCACAGGCTCGCAATTTCCGTCTTTCAGCAGAGTGCCATCCCCCAACTGCCTATATGCTTCGGACCCGGCAGAGATACGGATCCTGCATCTGCCACTACGACACGCGTTTCGGAGCGGCTTCGTTCCCCGGAGGCAGCAGATGGCTCAAAGGGAGTGTCGCTTCGATCACCGTGCCGCTCTGGGTGCCCCGTGATGACAGAATCCGCAAGGTGCCGTCAAGCTGATCGATCCGCTCTTGCATGTTGCGCAGGCCGATGCCCGGCTCGCCTTCGGGCTTTTTCTGGGGCAGGCCACGGCCATTGTCGCTGATGCGCATGGTGGCGCCGCGGGCGTGGCCACGCAGGTCTATACTGACATGGCTTGCATCCGCGTGCCGTTCTATATTGGTCAGCGCCTCCTGCGCGATGCGGTACATGGCGATCTTGGCGTCCTGATCCAACCGGTTGCGGAAAACCACAGTGGTAAAATCCGTTTCGATTCCGGTGCGGGCCGCAAAATCATCGGTCAGCGCCTTCAGCGCAGGACCAAGGCCCAGATCATCCAGCACTCCCGGGCGCAGATCCCGGCTGATGCGGCGCACTTCGGAGATGGCGATGCCAAGGTGTTCGATGCCCTTGTCGAGCGGATCCGAAGCGCCATCGTGATCGCCCCGCATCAGGCGCCGCCGGGTGTTGTCCAGCGCATAGCGCACCCCGACAAGAAGCTGGCTGATCCCGTCGTGCAGCTCGCGGGCCACGCGTCCACGCTCTTCTTCCTGCGCGTCGAAAACCCGCTGTGTCAGTTCCTTCAGCTTGGCATCGGCAAGGCGGCGTTCGCGGATGTTCAGAACCATGCCCGATGCAAAGACAAGGACCAGTGCGACAAGGGTAATTCCGCCAATATAGATAAAGGTCCGGCGCACCCGGGCTTCCACCTCGGCGCGGCTGGCGGCGACCGAGGCCAGTACATCGTCGATGAAGACGCCGGTCCCGACCGCCCATTGCCAGTCCTGCAGGCCAAGGACGTAGGTTACCATCTGCGCTTCTTCGCCAGTCGATGGTTTTTCCCACATGAAACTGTGCCAGCCTGCGCCTTGGCGCGCCTGCTCGATGAAGGTGTCCACGACCGGCGTGCCCTGGCTGTCGGTAAGCCCGCGCCAGTTCTGATTGATGAACTCGGTCTGTCGGGGGCTGACCAGATTGTTGCCGTCATAATCATAGACGAAAAAGAACCCGTCCTGGCCGTAGATCATCGCGCTAAGGATTTGCGTCACCCGTTCCTTTGCATCCGCATCATCCGGCGCAGCCAGACCATAGATATGGGAAAAGGCATTGCGGGCCTGGGTGACATAGTTGCGCAATTCGGCCTTCTTGGCTTCGATCAGCTGGCGCTCCAAGGCCTTGATCTCCCGCTCGGCGAGGGCGCGGGACTGATTGGCCACCAAGAGCGCAATCGCCGCCACTGCCACCACCAGAGGCAGCGTCGCCAGAAGCGAAAGTTTCTGCGCATAGTTTGGTCGAAACAGGCTGGAAAACAGGCTGGAGAACGGGGGCATAGGGCTGTCCGGCGGCTGTGAGAGAGGGAAGGCGAATCGTTACGCAATCGAAATCCGAAAGCAAAGGGGGCTTTGAGGCAGATTTTGCCGTCACCTGCGTAACAAAAGAAGCCTGCGCTCAAAATTAGTGCAACAATCGGACTGAAACTTACCAAAAAAGCGCCGATCTACGCAGTACTAGGTATTCACAAGTTTGGCCCCGTGGCTAGGCTGACGCCACTCGAACCGATCCGCCCAAGGCTTTGCTGCGGGCAATCCATATATCTGGGAGGAAAACATCATGGATCGTCGTTCCTTTTTGAAAACATCCGCTCTGGGCGGTACCGCCGCTGCTGCGTCCACTCTGGCAGCTCCGGCTTATGCTCAGGGTAAGCGCACCCTGACCATGGTTACCACCTGGGGTCGTGGCCTGGCTGGCGTGTTTGACGCCGCGCAGCGCGTTGCAGACAACGTCACCGCCATGTCCGATGGCAACCTGACTGTCGACATCAAAGCCGCAGGCGAACTGGTTGGCGCGTTTGAAGTGTTTGACGCCGTTTCCTCGGGTCAGGCTGACATGTACCACGGCGCCGACTACTACTTCATTGGTCAGCACCCGGGCTATGCCTTCTTTACCGCCGTGCCCTTCGGCATGACCGCGCAGGAACTGTCCAACTGGTACTACTTCGACGGCGGTATGGAGCTGCACGACGAGCTGGGTCAGATCTTTGGTCTGAAATCCTTCCTCGGCGGCAACACCGGCGCGCAGGCTGGCGGCTGGTTCTCCAAAGAGATCAACAGCCCCGAAGACTTCAACGGTCTGAAGTTCCGTATGCCGGGTCTGGGCGGCAAGGCACTGGGTAAACTGGGCGCTTCCGTTCAGAACATCCCGGGTTCCGAAGTGTACCAGGCTCTGTCCTCTGGCGCCATCGACGGCACCGAGTGGATCGGCCCCTGGGCGGACGAAAAAGCCGGCTTCCAGGAAATCACCAAGACCTACTACACCGCTGGCTTCCACGAGCCGGGTGCGGGTCTGTCGGTTGCAACCAACCGCGACGTATTCGAGAGCCTGAGCCCCGCGCATCAGAAGATCATCGAAATCGCGTCGGCTGAATGCCACCAGTGGAACCTGGCACAGTTCCTGGCCAACAACGGTGCCGCTCTGCAGCGTCTGCAGGCCGGTGGCGTGAAACTGATGGAATTCCCGGACTCCGTCTGGGATGCCTTCGGTAAGGCTTCCATGGAAGTGCATGCGGAAAACATGGGCGACGATCTCTACAAGAAGATCCACGACAGCGCCATGGCTTCGATGAAGTCCTCCTCTGCCTGGATCAAGACTTCCTCGGGCACCTACGTGTCGCAGCGCGACCGCGTTCTGGGCTAAGCGGCGTACTTACGCTTTCATCGGATCCTCCGCCATTGTGCGGGGGATTCCTTTTCCATTGCAGCAGGTCGAACCGGGCAAGCCAGCTCCTTGTGGAGCACCGCCAGCTCATCTAAAGACCCGCCGCAATCAATGATCCCGGGGGAACAATGCAGGACGACAGTGGCATTTCCTTTTTCGGCGCCCTGTGGGGTGGTCTTGTCTGGCTGGTCCAGAACATCGCTGGCGCCTTTTACAATCTTGGCTACGCGCTCTCCCATACCAGCGAATGGCTGGCATGGACCGGAGGGCTGGAGTCCGTAGAGGACAAACAGTCGCTTATGCGCTTTGTCTACTTCGGTGGCTCGGTCGAGTTCTTCTTTGTAGTGTTTACCGCGTTTCTGGTTCTGACAGCGGTGGGGATTTACCAGCGCCAAGTCATGTGGGGCGTGGTGCGCGGGCTGGAAGGCTTTGCCAATACCATCGGCCGCCTGTTCGCCTGGGCCGGTCTGATCATGGTGATCCAGCAGATCATCATTGTCTTCATGCAGCGGGTCTTTGCCCGGCCGGACATGAGTTTCGGTCTGGGGATCGAACTGCAGATGGACATCTCGTGGTTTGCCGAAGAGCTGAAGCTCTATAACGCGCTGGTGGTCTGTATGTGCGTTGCCTACACATTCGTGCAGTGCGGCCATGTGCGGGTTGACCTGATCTACTCCGGCATCAGTTTCCGCGCCAAGCGGGTCATCGACATGATCGGCTCGCTGATCTTCATGATGCCTGCGGCTGTTCTGACCTGGATGTATGGCTGGTTCTTCCTGTGGCGCCACCTGATCGTGCCGAAGCCTTCGGCCTCTGATGGGCTTGACCGGCTGGTGATGAAAGCACGTGCGCTGCGCTGGAACGTGGAAACCATCGGGTTCAGCCCGAACGGCTTCAACGGGTACTTCCTGTTCAAGATCCTGCTGGTCTCGTTTGCAGGCATCGTCTTCCTGCACGCCATTGCCTTCTTCTACCGCTCGTTCCTCGAGTTCGTCGAAGGTCAGGGTAGTGAAAACAAATACCTCGACAAGGATACCCTTGGAGAGGGCGAAGAAGCCTATGAAGGCGCGCATTAAACTAAGGGACAGCTGACATGCTATTCGGTCTTGATGGCGTCGAAATCGGCCTGATCATCGTATTCTTCTGCCTTTTCGGAGGCATTCTTTCCGGCTTCCCGGTGGCCTTTGCCATCGGCGGCGCCGGCATCATCTCCTTCGGGATTATCGCGGCGCTCGACAGTGCCGGGCTTCTGGTTCACCAGGCCATCGACACCTCGTCGCAGGTCTACCGGGATCTGGTGAATTCGGGCGTCAAACCCGATGTCATATCCATCTTCCGATATCCGGATCTTCCACGCGTTGCCGAGCATGTGTTCCCGCAGGGCTGGGAAAGCGCGATGGATCGCAACGTCTCCTTCATCGTGAACCGCATGAACGAGCGGGTTCTGGCAGGGGCGTCGATTGAAACGCTGCTGGCGGTTCTGATGTTCGTTCTGATGGGGATCACCCTGGAGCGGTCGAAGATCGCCAACGATCTGCTGACCACCATGGCGCGCGTCTTTGGCCCGCTGCCCGGCGGTCTGGCCGTGTCCATCGTGGTTGTGGGGGCCTTCCTGGCCGCTTCGACCGGCATCGTGGGCGCGACTGTGGTGACCATGGGGCTTCTGGCGTTGCCCACCATGCTGCGCAACAACTACTCGCCGGAGCTGGCGACGGGTGTGATTGCGGCTTCGGGCACGCTGGGGCAGATCATCCCGCCCTCTATCGTGATCGTTCTTCTGGGCACGCTGGCAGGGGATCTTTACTCCACTGCGCAGGAAAACCGTGCGCAGGAAGCGGGCTGTACCGATGCGCTGACCTTCCTGGGTGAGCCTGCGGTCGTTTCGGTCGGGACCCTGTTCCAGGCGGCGCTGCTGCCGGGCATCATGCTGGCGCTTCTTTATGCGCTTTATGCCTTTGGCTATGCGCTGATGAACCCGGAAAAGGCACCTGCGGTTGAGCTCGGCGGCGCCAGTGACGAACCGGTGACCCGCACCGAGGCCCTGACCTGGTTCCTGGGCGCGCCTGCTGCGATCATCGTCGGTACCGTGCTGCTTGGCTCGTTCGGCGTCGTTGGCTCGCAGAACATCAATGTGTCCAGCTTCTCCGACGCTGGTCAGACCGCGTCGCTGCGCACCTCGGTCGGGGCGGAATGTCAGGCCTCGATGATCGAACTGCATGGTCAGGAAGCCTGGGATGCAGCGGTGGAAGAGCAGAAGGCGATTGATGCCGCTGGCGGTGTCGCCTCGGCTGAGCGTCTGAGCGAGGAAGAGATCGCTGCGGCAGAGGTTGAGAAGATTGCCAACGCGGCGCCGATTGGCACCGGTATCGCGGTGATCATCGTTCTGCTGGGCCTGGTTCTGGCCGTTGGCCGCGGTGTTGCGCCGTCGCGCGATACCAAGCCGCTGATCGTAGGGGCCATCGGTCTTCTGCTGCTGGCACTGGTCGACATTCTGCTGATCGCGCCGACCACGTCCCCCGGGGCGACGGTGCTGCTGATGCTGATCCCGCTGGCGATCGCGCTTTACGGCTGTAAAGAGGCGGCGATCCG
The DNA here is from genome assembly GCF_041300735.1 of Phaeobacter sp. SYSU ZJ3003. Taxonomy (NCBI): domain Bacteria; kingdom Pseudomonadati; phylum Pseudomonadota; class Alphaproteobacteria; order Rhodobacterales; family Roseobacteraceae; genus Phaeobacter; species Phaeobacter sp. SYSU ZJ3003. The sequence goes on from NZ_PXNU01000039.1 coordinate 28,976, forward strand.
CTGTGCGCGCAACGATCTGATCCGGGTGGTCTTCCCGCCGCTGGTTCTGATCGTGGCCGTGCTCGGCTCGATCCTTGGCGGTATCACCAACCCGACGCCCGCTGCGGCGCTGGGGGCAGGCGGTGCCATCATGCTGGCGGCGTATCGCCGTCTGCAGGACGAGGGACGCTCGGGCAAGGTGATCATCTGGTCCACCTTCGCGGTGATCCTGTGCATCCTGATCGGGGTGAACTTCGATCTGCGGATCAATCAGGACAATGTGTCGTTCGAAAGCTGGGTGGCCTTCTTCTTCGCTTATGCGGCCTACCTTTATGCGCTGTTCGGCCTGCTGTTTGGCTGCTGGGTGCTGTTCAAGGGCGGCGTTCTGACGCCGATCGTGCGTGAGACGGCGAAGGTGACCTCGATGGTCTTCACCATTCTGATCGGCTCGCAGCTTCTGAACCTGGTGGTGATCTCCTTTGGCGGTGAGCACTACATCCAGCAGTTCCTGAAGAGCTTTGATAACGAGATGACGGTCTTCCTGATCGTGATGCTGGTGCTGTTCTTCCTGGGCTTCGTGCTCGACTTCCTTGAGATCATCTACATCGTGATCCCAATTGTCGGGCCGGTGATCTACGGCGGCTCCTTCGATCCGAAATGGGTGACCATCATGGTTGCGGTGAACCTGCAGACCTCGTTCCTGACACCGCCCTTCGGCTTTGCGCTTTTCTACCTGCGCGGGGTTGCACCGAAGGAGGTGACGACGGGTCATATCTATCGCGGGGTTCTACCCTTCGTGCTGATCCAGGTGGTGGGTCTGGCGATCCTGTGGCTGTTCCCGTCGATCGTGACCATCGTACCGGCGCTGATGCCGGGCTGATCCGGTTCAGGATATCACAAAGACTTAAGGGGCCCCTCGTGGGCCCCTTTTTCATGGCGGCGGTGCAGATGGTAGTGACTGGAGCGCACAGGCAGACAGGCCGGACCCGGCGAGATCCGCCGGATAGCGTAGAGGTCGAGCTGTGGAGACGCACGTGCAGCCCCAAGGGGCGCCTTCAGCCGTTGGCTGCGTGGTTGGGGGCTAGGGCCCCGACTGCTGGAGAGTTACCGCCCGCGGTGGACCGGCTGCTGGGGAAGCTGAATATTGGCGACCTGTTCGGAAATCGTATCGGTCGCAGGGCTGTCCGCAGTATCTTGAACCTCGGACATCGCGGTCCACTTGCCCCCTTGATAGACCTCAAGGCCCGAGAACTTGACCTTATACCCCATCTTGGGGCTGCCTTTGACCCAGTAGCCGAGGTAGACATAGGGCAGCCCGGCATCGCGCGCGATGTCAATGTGATCGAGGATCATATAGGTGCCCAGCGAATTCTGCGGCAGGTTCGGGTTGTAGAAGGAATAGACCATGCTCAACCCGTCTTCGAGCACATCGGTCAGCGACACCGCAGTCAGTGCGTTGTCTTCGGGATTGGTGTATTCCACCACCCGACTGCGCACCGGAGTTTCCTCAATCATCGCGGCATATTCGAACACGTCCATATCGGCCATGCCGCCATCCGCATGGCGGTTGTCCAGATAGTCGCGGAACAGCTGGTACTGATCCTCGGTCGCCCAGGGCGATGTCGCCCGGCGGACCAGATGCGCGTTGCGCTTGCTGGTGCGTTTCTGGCTGCGGCTGGGCGTGAACTCTGCCACGTTGATGCGCGCCGACAGGCAGGCCGAACATTCCGAACAGGACGGACGATACAGCACGTTCTGAGAGCGCCGGAACCCCTGTTGCGAGAGGCTATTGTTCAGCTGCTCGACACCATCGCCCTGCAACGCCGTGAACAGCTTCCGCTCCATCCGCCCCTCCAGATAGGGGCATGGTTGGGGCGCAGTCACATAGAACTGCGGTGCGATCGGAAGTGTATGGCGCATAGGGTCGGGCTTGAGTCCAAGGCTTGTCAAAAAACACAATAAGGCTGAAGTTCACGATAGCAACGACCAACCCGCCCGCCAAGGCCGGTCTGCACAAATGGTTTAACAGTGATTGCCAAGCGGGATGTTTGCCCCGAGTTGACCGCTATCGCTGGATGCTGCGCCGGTTCAGCATCACCGTGCCGAGAATGGCATCGCCCAGCCCCTGACCGCGTGCCGATGTCAGCATCATGATCACCGAGACCACCTGCAAAAGCGGCACGGCCAGAGCAACCGTATAAGCACCCGTATGCAGCGCGGCCATCTGCAGATCCATCCGCTGGCCGGAAAGGTCGCGCAGCTCGATCCCGGCAAAGCGCATCCCCAGCGTGGCAGAGCCGTTGGCGATGGTAATCGTCCGGTAGGCAAAGCCGATCGTCAGATAGAGCAGCGGCCAGATGAAGAGCCCGACAAAGGCAGTCATCACCACTGTCGCCATACACAGGCCGAATATGATCAGGCTGTCGACGACCCAGGCCAGCAGCCGTTTGGGGGCAACCGATGCGTAGAATTCAGCTTGGTAATCCGGGTCGGGCAGGGCGGTCATCTCAGGTGTCCTGTTTTGCGGGCGTGTGGGGCAGGCAAGCAAGCGAGCGCCTCCCACCCGTATCTATGGGCGGGAGGCGCTGATGTCAGTAAGGATCAGTGGCGTTTGTCGCCGATATCCTCGTTGCCGATGTCCTGCGCTTCGGCAGGGGCGGCGGCGCGCTGTTCCATGAATTCGTCGAATTCCGCCTTGTCCTTGGCTTCGCGCAGGCGCTGCAGGAAGGCGTTGAAATCATCCTGTTCCTGTTCCAGGCGGCGCAGCGTATCGGCCTTGTAGGCGTCAAAGGCACTGTTGCCGCTCGAGGTCATGGCGGACATGCCGTGGCGGGTCCAGGATTTGCGGTGGCGGCAGGATTTGTTGAACATACGTTTGCTCCAGATCATGTAAAACAACAGGGCGAGGCCGATTGGCCAGAAGAACACAAAGCCAAGCACCATGGCAGCAATCCAGGCGCCTTTGCCCTTGCTGTCCAGCCAGGCCTCGCTGCGGGAAAACCAGCCCTGGTCATGCGGGGCGGCTGCGGTGGGGGTGATACTCGTCATTGGAACCTCCGGTATTGGGTTGATGTAAATCACCTTCACATCCTCAATATCGTGCGCTCGCCTGCGCCCTGCAAGTCTGCAAGTAAATGTTTTTTACATTTACTTTGTAGGTCATTGATAAATCGTCTTAAAATATTGCCGTGAAGAGGGATGAGTGGCTGGGGTTTCCATGCCTCCGTGGGGCAAGGGGGGCTATGTCTGGGCTCCAAAACCGCCCGACCCCTGCAAAAGGGGAAGGCTATGCGCGCCCGCCCTTGGGGTCGTCTGTCTGTATGGGGTCGCGTTTTCGCAAGGGGCACTTTGCGCGGCGCAGTGTAAGCCCGGCGCCCCGCGGTGCCCGGCCTAGTGGTCGACGGCGTGGCGGATGTCGCCTGTGTCCAGCACTGGGGACGCGTCGATGTCGTCGGCATCCAGCATCGCCGCCACGCGTTCAAGGCCCGCCACCAGCATCGCCTGCTCCCAGTCTTCCATCGCGTTGAACTTGCGTACAAAGCGTTGTTGCAGCGGATCGGGTGCCTCAGTCAGGACCTGACGACCGGCATCGGTCAGCAGGATATTGGTCTGCCGCCGGTCCTGGCTCGACTTTTCACGCAGCACCAGACCGTCACGCACCAGCTTGTCGACAAACGAGGTGATGGTGCCCTGGGACACCCGCATCCGCAGAGAAATCGCCTTGGCAGTGCTGTAGCCCTGTTCTCCGATGATCTGAAGAACCCGGAACTGTGCAGGTGTCACGCCAGTGGTTTGTCGTATCTCACGTCCGAACAATTCGGTGGCCCGGACGATGCGCCGAAGCGCGATCAAGCTGCTGTCGATGCGATCCATGAAGACTCCGTTGTTTTGATCATCAAACTATATAGGAAGATATGACGCTATTCAAAGCAGAATACACTTTGAAATATAAAGGATGAAGGGGGCTAAATGCGACGATATCCGCGACATAATGCCTAAAAGCGACGTTTGTGTCGCAAATTTTGCTTTGCCTGTTGAAGTTTTCGTGAGGCGCTGCTATTTCGATTGCCGAAGCGAAAGGAGCGAACACATGCAATACCACGCTGACCCGAGGCGGATCCCGCTGCCCACTCTGCGCAAACCGACAGCGTCGGATGGCGCGGATATCTGGGAGCTGGTCCGCAGCTGCAGGCCGCTTGACGAGAATTCGATGTACTGCAACTTGCTGCAGTGCGATCATTTTGCCGACACATGCGTACTGGCCGAGCTGTCGGGCGAGGCTGTGGGGTGGATCTCTGCCTACGTCATGCCCAATGATCCCGAAACGCTGTTTGTCTGGCAGGTTGCCGTGTCCGAAAAGGCACGTGGTCGCGGTCTGGGCGCGTTGATGCTGCAATCGATCATGCAGCGTGAAGCCTGTGAAGGCGTCACCCGCCTGCAAACCACGATTACCGCCGACAATGACGCCTCCTGGGCGTTGTTCCGCAAGTTCGCCAAGCTTCAGGACAGCGGTCTGGATATTCAGCCCTACTACACGCAGGCGCTGCATTTCCAGGATCGTCACAAAACGGAAAACCTGGTGACCATCCCCCTGGACGAGCGCGCTCAGCTGGCTGCTTGAGCCGCGCAGACGTCGGTTTTCACTTTCAACTCTTCTCCCACCCAAAAGAGGTCGTATGTCTACGAACACCTCCACCACAACTGTATTCAAACGTCGGGAATCCGAGGCACGCAGCTATTGCCGCGGCTTTGATACCGTCTTTACCTCCGCGCAGGGCTCTGAAATGACTGCCCGCGACGGTCAAACCTATATCGATTTTCTGGCCGGCTGCTCGTCGCTCAACTACGGGCACAACGACCCGGACATGAAAGAGGCGCTGATCGCGCATCTGCAGGCCGATGGCATCGCCCATGGTCTGGACATGCACACCGATACCAAGGCCGATTTCCTCGAGACCTTCGAGAACGTCATCCTGCGTCCGCGTAACATGGACCACAAGGTGATGTTCACCGGTCCCACCGGTGCCAACGCGGTCGAAGCGGCGATGAAAATTGCCCGCAAGGTGACCGGACGCAGCAATATCGTGGCCTTCACCAATGGGTTCCACGGTGTGACGCAGGGTGCGCTGGCCGCCACCGGCAACGGCTATCACCGCGGCGGCGCCGGGCTGCCCCTCAATAACGTGACCCGTCTGCCGTTTGACGGCTACATGGGGCAGGGCACCGACACTGCCGATTACCTGGAGGCGATGCTGAACGATCCGTCTTCGGGTCTGGACGCACCTGCCGCAATCCTGCTGGAAACCGTGCAGGGCGAAGGCGGCCTGAACGCTGCGCGCCCTGAATGGGTGCAGCGCGTTGCACGTCTTGCCAAGGAAGCAGGCGCTCTGCTGATCATCGACGACATTCAGGCCGGTTGCGGCCGCACCGGCACCTTCTTCTCTTTCGAGGAGTTCGGCATCGACCCCGACATCGTCACCATGGCGAAATCGGTTTCGGGCTTTGGCCTGCCGATGGCGCTGGTTCTGGTGAAGCCCGAGCATGATGTGATGGGCCCGGCCGAACACAACGGCACCTTCCGCGGCAACACCCATGCCTTTATCACGGCCCGCGTCGCGATCGAGAAATTCTGGTCGGATAACGCCTTTCAGGATGACATCGCCCGCCGGGCGAAGATCGTCGAAAAGGCCCTGCAGGAAATCGCCGACATGGTGCCCGGCTCGCGGCTCAAGGGTCGCAGCATGATGCGCGGTGTCGATGTCGGATCTGGTGAACTGGCTGGCGATATCTGCGCCCGTGCGTTCCAGAATGGCCTGATTGTCGAAACCTCCGGCCCCAATGATGAGGTCGTCAAGATCCTCGCCCCCCTGACCACGCCCGACGCCCAGCTCGAAGCTGGCCTCAGCATTCTCAAGGATGCCGCGCGGGACGTGATCGGAACAACCAAAGTTGCAGCGGAGTAAGACAATGATTGTCCGTGACTATAACGATATCCTTGAAAAAGACCGCGACCGCGTGGTCAGCGATGCGGAGTGGACCAGCGTCCGTATGCTTCTGGCCGATGATGGAATGGGCTTCTCGTTCCACATCACCTTCCTTGAGGCAGGCTCGGAACATACGTTCGAATACAAGAACCACTTTGAAAGCGTCTATTGCATGCAGGGCAGCGGGTCGATCACCGACCTGGCGACCGGCGAGACGCATCACATCCGCCCCGGTGTGATGTATGCGCTCGACAAACACGACCGCCACGTGCTGAAGGCTGACGAACAGCTCGTGATGGCCTGCTGCTTCAATCCGCCCGTTACGGGAACCGAAGTACACCGGGAAGACGGATCCTACGCGGCGCCAGAAACCGTCGAGGCTTAAGCCATGACCCATACTGTAGAAAAGATCGGCGGGACATCCATGTCCCGCCTGAACGAGCTACGGGATACGCTGTTCATCAAGAACGATGAGCCCGAATACGGGCGTATTTTCGTGGTGTCCGCCTTTGGTGGCATCACCAACCTACTGTTGGAGCACAAGAAGACCGGTGCCCCTGGTGTCTATGCCCGCTTTGCCAATGCCGAGGATGACCACGGCTGGTTCGATGCCCTGAACGAGGTGTCGGCCGCGATGATCGCCGCGCATGAGGCGGTTCTGGACAATGCCGGCGATGTTGCCCAGGCAACGGCCTTTGTGCAGGAACGTATCGAAGGCGCCCGCAACTGTCTGATCGACCTGCAGCGCCTGTGCTCCTACGGACATTTCCGCCTCAACACGCATCTGCTGCAGATCCGGGAGCTGCTCTCTGGTCTCGGCGAGGCGCATTCGGCGCTGGTGGCCGTGCTGATGTTGCAGCGGGCGGGCGTCAACGCGCGCCTGGTGGATCTGTCCGGCTGGCGCGGCGATGCGGATATGTCGCTGGAACAGCGGATTGAAACGGCTCTGGAAGGGGTCGACCCGGCGCAGGAAATGCCCATCGTCACCGGCTACGCGCAATGCACCGAAGGCCTGATGCGGGAATTCGACCGGGGCTATTCTGAGGTGACCTTCTCGCAGTTGGCAGCACAGACCGGCGCGCGTGAGGCGATCATTCACAAGGAATTCCACCTGTCCTCTGCCGATCCCAAACTGGTCGGTGCCGAGAACGCCCGCAAACTGGGCCACACCAACTATGACGTGGCGGACCAGATGGCAAACCTCGGCATGGAGGCGATCCACCCCTCGGCGGCAAAGACCCTGCGTCAGTCCGGTGTGCCGCTGCGCGTCACCAACTGCTTTGAGCCCAATGATCCGGGCACGGTTATCGACGATCAACCCGCGCCCAAGGCAGCGGCCGAAATCGTCACCGGCCTTGATATTATTGCGCTGGAGCTGTTCGAACAGGACATGGTCGGCGTCAAAGGCTATGACGCTGCGGTGTTGGACATCCTGACACGCCACAACGTGCGGATCGTGTCGAAGGTGACCAATGCCAATACGGTGACCCACTATCTGGACGCCTCGCTAAAATCGATGCGCCGGGTCGAGGCCGATCTGCTGGCCCGCTTCCCGCAGGCCGAGGTCAACAGCGAAAAGCTGTCGCTGATCTCCGTCGTGGGACGCGATCTGAGTGGCCTGCACGTCCTGGCCCGCGGGATGAATGCCCTTGAGAAGAAGGATATTCTGCCGCGCGGTGCAACGCAGGGGCCACGCAATGTGGACACCCAGTTCATCCTGCAGCGCGAGGATAAGGACGCAGCCATTGCACTGCTGCATTCGGAGTTCTTCGGAGCCACCGAGTCCCAGGCGCTGAAAGCGGCCTAAGAGCGCAGGCGCTTTAGGCAAAAACGACCGGTTTTCAGTCGGGTGGCGCGTTTCGCGCCCCGCGTTCTGAAAACTGGTCGTTTTGCGTTTTTACAGACGTGTTCCGGGGCTGTCGAAACACGCGGCCAAAGCATAAGCCTTCACGCGAATGCCTTTTAGGCTATACGCGCTAGGGCTGCCGGGGCGGTCTGCGCAGGGGGGCGCGGCTGCGTTCGTTGCCAGCGGCTGTCGCCTTTTGCAGCAGCGCCATGAATTGTTCCTGCTCTTCAGGGCTGAGGCCGGTCAGGATCTCGCCTTGCACCTCGCGCACAAGGGGGTGCGCCCGGGCCAGAACCTCTTTGCCAGTTTCGGTCAGGGTCAGCTGTCGCGCGCGGCGATCCCGCGGGCTGACGGTGCGGTCGATCAGCTGTTTCGCTTCCAGCCGGTCGATCACCTTGCCGAGTGTCGCCCGGTCATAGGCAATAAGCCCCGCAACCGAGGCCTGATCAATGCCAGGGTTGGCATCAATGGCTTTCAGCGCGGCGTATTGAACAGGGGTGAGGTCGATGTCGTGGGCGGCGACCTTTTCGGTGAACTGGGCCACTGAAATCTGATGCAAGCGGCGGATCAGGTGACCGGGAAACTGATGCAGATCCAACGCGTGATCATCCTCGTCTTGTGCGTCCATAAACCCTGTTCCGGCTGTTGCTGTCTCGTCCGACTGTGATGCACAGATAAACCAGAATAGTGGGTAAATGGCCACCATATACGGTGTCGCAGCCGGTCAATCGGCGGCCTGGCCGGTAAAACCCGCTTTCCCTTGTGGATGCAGCGGGCTAGACCCTGTTTCATGGTAAAAAGTTTTTCTTCCCTTCAGGATATGTACGATCATGGCTATGACACCATCATTGATGTACGTAGCCCGGCCGAATTTGCAGAGGATCACGTCCCCGGTGCCATCAACCTGCCGGTCCTGAACAATGAAGAACGGGCCGAGGTTGGCACGATCTATGTGCAAGAAAGCCCCTTTCTGGCGCGCAAGCTGGGTGCTGCCATGGTGTTCCGCAATGCCGCGCGGCACATCGAAGAGACGCTGAGCCAATACGAAGGCGGCTGGCGGCCGCTGGTCTATTGCTGGCGCGGTGGGCAGCGCTCCGGCAGTTTCACCTATCTCTTGCAGCAGATCGGCTGGCGGGCCGAGATGATCTCAGGCGGCTACCAGTCCTACCGCAGGCTGGTGCATCAGATGTTGTATGAGGATGATCTGCCTTACCGGCTTGTGCTGTTGGATGGCTATACCGGCACGGCGAAGACCGACCTTCTGAAGCATGTGGCAGAACTGGGCGCGCAGGTGCTGGATCTGGAAGGGCTGGCCAACCATCGCGGCTCGCTTTTGGGGGGCATGCCGGAGGACCAGCCCGGCCAGAAGGCCTTTGAATCTGCGCTTGCGGGTGCGCTGAGCCGTCTGGACCCCAGCCGCCCTGTGCTTGTCGAGGCGGAATCGAGCAAGGTTGGAGACCGGATCATTCCCCCCAGCCTCTGGAGCCTGATGAAACAGGCGCCACGGATCGAGGTCAGCGCCTCGGTCGAAGAACGCTGCCGCTACCTGCTGCGGACCTACAGCGACGGTCTGCCAGATGCGGATACACTGTCCGAAATGCTGGAGCGGCTTCGTGCGCGTCGCTCGAATGCGGTGGTGGATGGCTGGCTGTCCCTGATCGAAGAGGGCGATATGGCAGGCCTGGCACGGGCCCTGATGGAACAGCATTACGATCCGGCCTACCGCAGTTCACGCCGCAACATCGGCGCTGATGCCGTGGCAGAAGTACAACTGAAGGATCTGGACGATCAGACGCTGCAATCTGCCGCCACAACCATCTGCGACACGCTTGAAGGTCTGGCCGCAAAGGGCTTTTAAGTCAGAACAATTTGCCCTGCGCCTTGGGTAATCTTCCCGATGATCGCCGCCGGGTAACCTGCCTCTTTCAGCTGCTGCAGCACCCCTTCGGCCTTGTCCTGCGGTAGGGCCGCGAGCAGGCCGCCAGCGGTCTGCGGGTCGAACAGCAGATCCTGCGCGCCATTGGTGCGCCATTCCGGCAGCAACGCGGCGTTTTCCGGGAATAGCGAGGAGCGGATGCCGCTGTCGGCCAGTTGAGCGGCGCCCTCCATCAGCGGCACGGCGGCAAAATCAATCTCTGCACTGACGCCTGAAGCCTCGCAGATGCCAAGGAGATGCCCGGCCAGACCAAAGCCAGTGACGTCGGTCATCGCGTGGGCTTCGGGTGCCAGAATGCGGGAGGCTGCGGCCTGCGGCTGTGCCATCTGTTCAAGCGCAGCGGTGACCCAGGCGCCTTCGGCCTTGCCTGCCATTTCGGCGGCCATGATTACGCCGGAGCCGAGCGGTTTGGTCAGAACCAATGCATCGCCCGGCTGCGCCCCGGCAAGGGTCACAGGATCCTGGTTGCAAAGCCCTGTGACGGTGAACCCCACAGTCAGCTCATCCCCCAGCGAGGTATGACCGCCGATGATCTCGGCGCCTGCATCCTCCATCACGCTGCGCGCGGCGGTCATGATTTCAATCAGGGTCCGTTGCTGCAGGGCTGGCGCCAGACGCGGCAGGATCAAGTTGGCTGTGGCGGCCTGCGGGGCGGCGCCCATGGCCCAGATATCGCCAAGCGCGTGCACCGCTGCGATACGGGCCATCACGAAGGGATCAAGGCTGAAGGCGCGCAGATGGTCGGTGCTGATCACCTGCCGCACATCGCCCATGGTCAGTAGCGCGGCATCATCTCCGGGCAGGGCGGTGACATCCTCACGCAGACTTGCCACGCGCGACACGCCTGCCGCATGCAAGGCGGCGCGCCCGGCCTTGGCACCACAGCCGCCGCACATGGGTTTGTCGCCCAGCACTGCGGGCAGGTCCAGCGTATGTTCGGGCGGCAGATCCGGCACCTCCATTTCGGGCAGGCTGCGGAATTGCTCCATAAAATTCTGATCGATCCGGTCCTTCCAGCGCCAGATCATCGGGCCGGAAAACTGGGTGCCGAACCTTTCTCCCAGCGCTTCCTTGGCGCCCATGGAGATCAGTTTCAGGTAATCCTTCTGCGGCCGGTAGTGGCGCATCGGATCGCCGGTGATGGCGGCGCGCAGATTGTGCAGCAGAACCGGGGCTTGCCGCACCGCGTAGACGCCGGCCTTGGGGCGCGGGGCATAGGCCAGATGGGCGCAATCCCCGGCAGCAAAAACCTGCGGGTCCGAGGTTTGCAGGCTGTCCGAAACCGTAAGGAAGCCGTCCTGTACCTCAAGCCCGGTATCGGCCAGCCAGTCATGAGGGCGCGCCCCGGCAGCGCCGGTGGTGAAATCGGACAGGATCTCGCGCCCGCCTTCCAGCTCGATATGGCTGGAATGGATGCGATTGACGGCGGTGTTTTCAACGACGGTGACGCCTTGCTCGGAAAAGGCGCGGCGCAGCCGCTCGCGGATCCCGGCGCTGGCGGTGCCCAGAACCGGGCCGCTGTCGATCAGGGTGGCTTGTTCCAGACGGCCCCGGCTGCGCAGGGCATGAGCCATCGCCAGAACCAGCTCGGCTCCGGCCACGCCGCCGCCGATCACCGCGATGCGGGCAGGGCCATCGCCGCCGCGGAACGCGTCCCAGCGGCGGGCAAAACTACCAAGCGGCTTCGCCGGGATGCCATGTTCTGCAAACCCGGGCAGGTTTGGCATGTCAGAGGTAATCCCCACATCGACCGAGGCCACGTCATAAGTGATGTCAGGTCGGCCCGGCACCCGGACATTGCGGGTTTCGGGATCAAGTCCCTCGGCCGCGCCCTGCACCAGTCGCGCCCCGGCAAAGCGCGCCAGCCGGACCAGATCGATATCAAGATCGCCCCGCGCGTAGTGACCGGCGACAAAGCCGGGCAGCATCCCCGAATAGGGCGCGGTGGGGCCGGGGTTGATCAGCGTCAGCCGCGCGCCGGGCAGCGGGCGCATCCCCCATTTCAGCAGCACCAGCGCATGGGCATGCCCGCCTCCGATCAAAACCACATCTTTGGTTTGGGGCAGGCGGGAGGTATCCATTTCGGTGGCTCACTTTCTGTTTCTGGGGCCGTGGGCCAATGGCCCGGGGTGGGGCTATTGCGGCTGATCTGTGCTTTCGGGATCTTCCGGCGGGGTGTTGTGGGTGGCCCAGATCGCATCCGGTCCAGCCGAAGGCAGAGTGCCTGTTTCCTCGCGACGGTGAATGTGCACCTTGGCGATGAAATGCGCGGTCACCGGGGCGGTCAAGAACAGAAACAGCGTGATCATCAATTCGTGTAGCGACAGGCGCCCTTCAAAGGCGATAGCGTGCACCATCGAGGCTAGAAGGACCCCGCCCACGCCCAGCGTCGTCGCCTTGGTCGGAGCGTGCAGCCGCGACATCGGGTCATTGAGTTTCAACAGGCCGTAGGAGCCAACAAAGCCGAACACACCGGCCATGACCAGAAAGCCTGCAATCAGAACGTCGAGTATCATATCCATAAGAGCCTCACTCGATGATATTGCCGCGCAGGATAAAGCGCGCGTAGGCCACGGTTGAAACGAAACCGAGCATGGCGATGATCATCGCCGCTTCGAAAAAGATCTCGGTTCCGAGCGCCAGCCCATAAAGAACCATCAGCGCGATTGCGTTGATGAACATGGTATCAAGCGCAAGGATACGATCAGCCATGGCGGCGGCGAACATCACCTTCCAGAGGTTCATCAAAAGCGCCAGCGCAAAGCAGACAAAAGCAAAAAGAGCCGCAGTTTCAATCATTCGAAAATCTCCATCAGGCGGCGCTCGTAGCGCTCTTTGATTTCGTCCCGAACCGCATCAGGGGCGTCGCAATCAAGGCAATGCACCAGCAGGGCGTGACCTTCGGCGGAGACGTCTGCGGTGACGGTGCCCGGCGTCATGGTGATGGTGCCGGCCAGCACGGTGATCGCCTCGGGGGTGCGCAGCTCCAGCGGAACGGTGACCCAGTTGGGGTGCCGTTTTGCGTTGGACTTGAACACCACGATCCGCGCCACGGTGATATTGGCAACAACGATGTCCCAGATCACGATCAGGATATAGGCTGCGATCTTGACCGGGTGTTTCATGCGCAGTTGCTGCGGCCAGAACGGCTGGGTCAGGAAGGGGATCAGCAGGCCCAGCAGAAAGCCGAAGACCAGCGAGTTCAGCGTGAAGCTGTTGACGATGAGAACCCAGGTGAGGGTCAGCAGCAGCGTCAGCACCGGGTGCGGCAGAAGTCGATGCATCAGTTTCATTCCCCGGTCCTCCCCAGGACGGTGTCAATATAGGCATCCGGCGCAAAGAGTTGCGCGGAGGTGGCCTCGGCGTAGTCCATCATCGGACCTGCAAAGACGGTCAGCAGGATCAGCCCGGCCAGAAGACCGAAGCTGGCCACGAAAGGCAGGGACGAGCCGCGTTGCGCCTGCACCGGCGCCTCTTCTGTGTCATCCGCTTCCACTTCGCTTTCAGCATCCTCTTGCGGAGCAAGTCCGTGACTTTTCCAGAAGATCAGGCTGCCAGCCCGCGCCAGACCGATGATGGTAATCAGCGACGACACCAGAATGACGCCCCAGATCCACCAGACCAGATCATGCCCGCGCGCCGCATCCATCACCAGAAGCTTGCCCAGGAAACCGGACAGGGGCGGCATACCCGCCATGGCGATGGATCCCCCAAAGAACAGCGCCGCGATCAGCCCGCTTTGCTTCATCACCGGTTTCGGGGCGATCTCGCCGCCTTGACGTTCCATCACCATGTCGGCGACCAGGAACAGGAAGGCCGTCGCAAGCGTCGAATGCACGGTGTAGTAAAGCGCAGCGCCTACAGAATCCGGGGTGAAAAGCGCCACCGCCGTCAGCAGGGTCCCCATCGAGGTGATGGCGCCAAAGGCGACAAGCCGCCCGATCTCACGCGCGCCAAGAACACCGATGGCCCCCACGGCAAGCGTCAGCAGCGCCGCGGGCAGCAGCCAGTCGCCGGCCAGACCCGCGGTGATCTCGGCCTCGGGGCCAAAGACCAGCGTGTACATACGCAGGATGGCATAGGCGCCGACCTTGGTCATGATCGCAAACAGGGCCGCCACCGGCAAAGGCGCGTTGGCATAAGAGGCTGGCAGCCAGAAATGCAGCGGCAGCACCGCGGCTTTGATGGCAAAGACCAACAAGAGCATGATCGCGCCGACCCGCAACAGGGCAGTGTCCTCGGCCGGAAGCTCGGCCACCCGCACCGCCAGATCGGCCATGTTGAGCGTGCCGGTCACGGAATAGAGCGTGCCAAGCGCAAACAGGAACAGTGTCGATCCCAGCAGGTTGTAGACGACATATTGCACACCGGCCTGGAACCTTGTGGCGCCGCCTGCGTGGATCATCAGACCATAAGAGGCGATCAGCAAAACCTCGAAGAAAACGAAGAGGTTGAAGGCGTCGCCGGTCAGGAAGGCACCGATGATGCCCATCAGCTGGAACTGGAAGAGCGCATGGAAATTGGCGCCGCGCGCGTCCCAGCCGGTTCCGATGGCGTATAGAACCACCGCCAGCGCAAGCACCGCCGTCAGGACGATCATCATCGCCGACAGCCGGTCCAGCACCAGCACGATGCCAAAGGGCGCAGGCCAGTCGCCGAGCTCATAGACCTGTACCGTGCCATCGGCGGCCTGACTGGCCAGAACGAGGGTAATCAGGGCAATCGCAACCGTGCTGGCAATCGAGAAGATGCGCTGCAGATCCAGATGGTAGCGCACCACCATGATGATGAAGGGTGCAACGATCGCGGGCAGAACGATAGGGGCAATCAGAAGATGGTTCATGTGTCCTCTCCCGTCTGCGTATCGCGGGTCATGTCGATGCGGTCATCGCGCGAGGACAGGAACGCCCCCAGCGCGATCATCACCACGACCGCCGTCATCCCGAAAGAGATCACGATCGCCGTCAGAACCAGCGCCTGCGGCAGCGGATCGGTGTAGGCGACTTCCTCGTATTTGTTGAGGATGGGCGGCGCGTTGACCATCAGGCGCCCAGTGGCGAACAGGAAGACGTTCACCGCATAGGATACCAGCGACAGGCCCAGAATCACCGGAAAGGTGCGTTTGCGCAGGATCAGGTAAATCCCTGCGGCGGTCAGGATACCAACAGCCGAAGCAACCAGAAGTTCCATGCTCAGACCTCGTTTTCGTTCTTGGGCTCGTCATCGCGGGCCGGGTTGATGTCCATGGCGTACTCCGAGGAAATCCCCGGCTGCCAGGCAAAGCGGGAGAGGCTTTCCAGTGCCAGCAGCACCGCGCCGACCACCGCAAGGAAGACGCCGAGGTCGAACAGGGCGGCGGTTGCCCATTCGAATTCTTTCAGCGGCGGCCAGTGGATATAGCCAAAGGCCGAGGTCAGGAACGGCATGTCGTTGAACCAGGCACCGATACCGGTGGCGGCGGCGATCAGCACGCCGGAGCCGATGATACCGTGGTAGTAGAACCGCTGCCGTTCAGAGGTCCAGGCAAAGCCCGAGGCCATGTATTGCATGATGACAGCAATGGCCGCGATCAGACCGGCGATGAAACCACCGCCCGGCAGGTTGTGGCCGCGGAAGAAGATATAGGCCGCCACCATCAACGCCAGCGGCATCATCACGCGGGTCGCGACTACCATCATCATCGGGTGGGCATCGCCTGCCTGCGGCAGATCCGGTTTGCGGTTCAGCAGATAGGCCCGCACGCGGGTGCCCAGAACCGCCTCGGTCAGGGCATAGATGACCAGTGCCGCGATGCCGAGAACGATAATCTCGCCAAAGGTATCAAAGCCCCGGAAATCCACTAGAATGACGTTCACCACATTGGTGCCGCCGCCGCCCTTGTAAGAGTTGGCGAGGTGGAATTCGGAAATGCTGGGCGCCGCGAAATCGCGCGTCATCAGCGCATAGATCAGCCCGCCTGCGCCAAGACCAGCCACAACGGCGATGGCACCATCGCGCAGCCGGATCAGCGCCGGGGTCTCGACCGGGGTTTCCTTGGGCATGAAGTTCAGCGCCAGAAGCATCAGCACGATGGTCACAACCTCGACCGACAGCTGGGTCAGCGCCAGATCGGGGGCCGACAGGTAGTTGAACGACATGGAGACCACCAGACCCACGACGCCGATCAGGACCAGTGCCAGCAGGCGGTTGCGGTGACGCGCAACGATCAGCAGCGTTGCGAGAACCAGGCTGAGCCACCCGAGTGCCGGGATCGCGCCGATTTCCTGCAGGCTGCGGGTTGCCGGGCCAGTGGTGCCGGTGGAATAGGCATACCAACTGATCGCCACGGTAAAGCTGATCATCACCGCGCCATAGCGGGTGATGGAGCCATTGTGCAGCCCGTCGGTCACCGCCTTTGCCAGACGCGCCAGCACCGCCATCAGGGCATCAAAGATATCCTTGGCCTCGGGGCGGGGGGCGGCGTTCCAGGCGCGCATCAGGGGCTTGTGCAGCGCGAGCAGCAGCCCACCGCCGCCCACAGCCACCAGCGACATGTAAAGGGCGGGCGTCAAACCATGCCAGAGTTTCAGCGAGTAATAGGGCAGTTCTTCTCCACCAATCACGGCGCCAGCGGCCACGGCCACCAGTGGCCCGGCGATCTTGGCCGAGAACAGGCCGATCAGCACCACCAGCGTGATCAGGAAGGCCGGGGCCAGCCACATGCCCGCACCCGGATCATGGGGATGCGCGGGATAGTCGTCCCGCTTGGGGCCAAAGAAGACATGAACGATGAAGCGGAAGGAATAGGCTGCCGAGAACAGCGCCGCGATCAGTGCAAGGCCCGGCACCAGATAGTGCGATCCGGCCCAGACCGTGTGTACGGTTTCCTCCAGCATCATCTCCTTGGACAGGAAGCCGTTGAAGGGCGGGATACCCGCCATCGACAGGGCGGCGACAAAGGCGATGGTGAAGGTCACCGGCATCAGGTGGCGCAGACCGCCCAAACGTTTGATGTCGCGGGTGTGCGCTTCGTGATCGACGATTCCGGCCGACATGAACAACGCCGCCTTGAAGGTGGCGTGGTTGATGATGTGGAATACTGCGGCAACCGCTGCGATCTTGGTGCCAAACCCCAGAAGCATGGTGATCAGGCCCAGATGGCTGACGGTGGAAAAGGCCAGCAGACCTTTGAGATCATCCTTGAACAGGGCAATCACGGCACCGATGAGCATTGTCACAAGGCCGGTGGTCGCCACGATATAGAACCACTCGGGCGTGCCGGCCAGAACCGGCCACATCCGCGCCATCAGGAACAGGCCTGCTTTCACCATGGTGGCGGAGTGCAGATAGGCCGAAACCGGCGTCGGCGCCGCCATGGCGTGGGGCAGCCAGAAATGGAACGGGAACTGTGCCGATTTGGTGAAACAGCCCAGCAGGATCAGGATCAGCGCGGGCAGGTAGAGCGGCGACGCCTGGATAAGGTCCTTGTTCTCCAGGATCACGCTCAGATCATAAGAACCGACGATATTGCCGAGGATCAGCATGCCCCCGATCATCGCTAGGCCACCGGAGCCAGTCACGGTCAGCGCCATGCGCGCGCCCTGACGCCCTTCGGGCAGGTGTTTCCAGTATCCGATGAGCAGGAAGGAGGACAGCGAGGTCAGCTCCCAGAACACCAGCAACAACAAGATGTTATCTGAGAGGACGATGCCGACCATCGCACCCTGGAACAGCAACAGGTAGGTGTAGAACTGTCCCATAGGATCTTCGCGCGACAGGTAAAACCGCGCGTAGAGGATGATCAGCATTCCGATCCCAAGGATCAGCGTAGCAAAGAGAAACCCAAGCCCATCCAGAAAGAAATTCGCATTGAGCCCCAGACCGGGCAGCCAGTCGAATGTGGCTGTGATGACCTCTCCGCGAAATACAGCGGGGGCATGCAGCAGAAGGCCGGTTAGGGCCAGGAAGGTGGTCAGACCAGCCGCCGAAGCGGAGGCGTTACGCCCCGCCCGGATCAGCAGAGCGGGAAAGACCGCTCCTAGAAAAGGCAGGGCCGCAATCAAAAACAGGGACACGTGCAGATCTCCTGGTAGGGCTAGGCGAATTTTGACTTTGCCTAAGCAATTTTTCGCTTCTGTGCCAGCCCCGCAGGCCCGGTTCTGAGGAAGATCGGGCAAATGACGCTGGAATTGTTGGACGTTGCGCCACTACTTGGGGCTGGGGGGCGGAGTTGACAAGATTTTGAATGGCCAAAATTCGCCCTCTGTGCTGATCGGGAATACAAATGCTGCTAGAACGGTGTCCAAAGGGATGACACCCGCCTGAAACACGGCGCTGCGGGGCGTGTTTTCCCGGTTATTGGAGAGACGCAGATGCAAGACCCAATCAGTGCGGAGACGCAGGAGGCCAGCGGGCGGCCGGTCACTATGTCGCGGCGCAAGCTGTTGTCCTCTGCGGGCATCCTTCTGGGCGCTGCGGCGGTCGGCGCGGTGGCCTGGCGCTATCGGCCCGCGCCGGATCACGACCGTCCGCGCCTGTCCGTGGCCGAGGCGTTTTCCGCTGCCGGAGCGGGGTCGATTACCTTGGTGGACATCCGCACACCCCGGGAATGGCGCAGTACCGGCGTTCCGGTCGGTAGCGTCCAGATTGACATGCGTCGTGACGATTTTACTGAGGCGCTGTCCCGCGCTTTGGGTGGAAACCGCGCCGCGCCGGTGGCGCTGATCTGCGCCCGCGGTGTGCGTTCGGCCCGGATGGTGCGGCGCATGGCAGAGGCAGGGTTTTCACAGATCATGGATGTACCCGAAGGTATGCTCGGCTCTGGTGCCGGACCGGGATGGATCGCGGGCAACCTGCCGGTGGCGCGGTGGCAGGGCTAGGCCCCACGCGCCACTGGCGCAGCCTGTTCCGGCGCCGGGCCGGAAGAATTCTTCTTTCGTTGTTCGTGACGGCACTCTGCTCGGGCTCTGCGCTGGCAGGCTGCGGCGCTGCAGCAGAAGCTTGCGATCTGCCGTCCGGTGACTACCACATCGCCACACCCGATCCGGGCGCCTCGGCCAGTGCGGAAGCAAAAGGCACTCCGGCGGTGGTGTTTCTGCACGGCTATGGCGGTTCGGGCGCCGGGGTGCTGCGCAACCGCGCCTTGGTTCAGAAGTTGCAGGACCGGGGCTATGCGCTGATCGCGCCGACCGCCTTGCCGCGCTGGAATGGCAAGAGGTCGTGGAACTTCCTGCCTGGCGCCGAGGGACGGGATGAGGCGCAGTTCCTGCAACAGGTCCTTGGCGATGCGGAGTCGCGGTTCGGCATCGACCGGCAGCGGGTTGTTCTTGCTGGATTTTCCGCCGGGGCCTTTATGGTGAACTACCTCGCTTGCGCCCATCCCGGGGATTTTGCCGCCTTCGCTCCGGTGGCGGGGGGATTCTGGCGGCCACGGCCCGAGACTTGCGCCGGTCCGGTGCGGTTGCTGCATACTCACGGCTGGGCCGACAAGGTCGTGCCACTGGAGGGGCGCATTCTGGGCAGCAGCACGCGCGAACAGGATGATATCTTTGCCGGGCTGGCCCTGTGGCGGCAGGTGAACGGCTGCGCCGATGACGCGCCTGATCGCCTGTGGGTTACCGGAGCAGAGCTGCATCGCCGCTGGGATTGCCAATCCGGGGGCGATATTGAACTGACGCTCGGTCCGGGGGGGCACCGCATTCCGGACACTTGGCCGACGCGGGTAGTCGAGTGGTTTGAGCGTACCCCGGACTGACGCCCGGGGTACGGGGTTCTTCTATTCCGCCGCTGAACGGTGGTCAGGTGCCCCGGCAAAGACGCGTTCAACCGCTTTGCGATAGGTCCGGGCGGTCTGGGCGATACGGGGTTCGGCAAAAACCTCGCGCGTGCCCATCCAGAACCTGAGCCGAAGTGCGGGACGCATCCCCGACAGGGCCGACAGCGGCAGCACCAGTAACAGCGACAGGGCAATTGGCGCCAGCCAGACGGAAACCATCCCGGCCAGGATCCCGGCGCTGAGCGCAAGACCGCTGGTGAATTCGAGTGCATGACAGATCAGCATGGTCTTCAGCCCATAGCGCCCGCCGTCACGCGCCTGCGGCGCCCAGCCCCGTTGCAAGCGCAAGGCGCTACGCAGGACGGCGATCATCTGCTGCACCATCAGGATCGGCGCATAAAGGATTGCCAGCAGGATTTCGGAGGTCACGGAGAGCGCGAAATGTCGCCCTCCGCCATAATCCGATAGCCGCGCACCAGTCAGGGGCAGCGCGGCAAGGGCCAGAAGTTTCGGCGCCAGCAGCATCGCATAGATAACCAGGATCACGGCGACATGGCGCGGCTCTGACATATCCGGCCAGGAGGGGCGCAGCGGGTCGGCGGGGCTGAAATACTGCAGCGCCGATGTCTCTCCGTCTTCACCGATCAGCGCCCATATCACCAGAAGCGCAAACCAGATCGGCGCCATCAGGTACCCGATCGCCCCATGCAAGAGATGGAACCGTGAAATCGCGCAGAAACCCTGCGCGCTTAGCAGTTTCAGGTGCTGCAGATTGCCCTGGCACCAGCGCCGGTCGCGCAGGATGTGATCGATCAGGGTCGGCGGCGTCTCTTCATAGGAACCTTGGATACGGGGCAGGAAATGCACGCCCCAGCCGGCCCGGCGTAACAGACCAGCCTCGACGAAATCATGGCTCATGATCAGGGTCTTGCCGCCGAATGTCTGTTGCAGCTCGGGCAGTCCGGCGCAGGCGGCAAAGGCGCGGGTGCGCAGGATGGCGTTATGGCCCCAGTAGTTACCCTCGGCGCCGACCCAGCGTGCCAGCCCTTCGGCCATGGCAAGGCCATAGACCCCGTTGGCAAACTGCTGCATGCGGCCAAAGACGGATCTGGCGCCGATCAGCTGTGGGAAGCTCTGGATCAGTCCGGCTGCCGGATCTCGGCGCAGCGCATCGGCCAGTTGGGCAATCGCCCGGCCAGTCATCAGACTGTCGGCATCCAGCACCAGCATGGCGTCATAGCCGCCACCCCAGCGGCGCACCCAATCCGCGATATTGCCCGCCTTGCGCCCGGTGTTGTCCTCGCGGTGGCGATAGTAGAGCCGGATACCGGGCGGCAGCGCGGCGCGCAGCGCCTCTACGCCCGCCAGTTCCTGCGCCGCGATCAGGTCATCCCGTGTGTCGGACAGGATGAACATGGCGTAATCATGCGCACCGCCCCAGGCATGCAGATCCTCCAGCATAGTGCGGGCGTTGCCGAACACGGCGGCCGGATCTTCGTTGTGGACGGGCACCAGCACCGCAACGGTAAGCGGCGGCGTGTCGGGTGCGATGGTACCGGTCGGAACCCGGCGTTCGGCCTCTTGCCCGCGCTGCCACAGGCTGAACAGGCCCAGGAGCACGGTGGAGACCGAAAAGCAGATCCAGAAGAAATTGAAGGCAATGAGCGCCAGAAGCAGAACCTCGATCATCATGAAGCCGCCATCGGCAAACCAGCCTTGCATCACGAAGGTCAGCAAGGCGGTTGCAACCATCGCCGGTGAAAAGGCAATGACCCGCCAGAGCGCCACGCGCATCTGCGGCGCGGTCCCGGGGGCGCTCATGTCGCGGAAAGCGGCGCCAAAGTTCTGCTCTGGCATCGCCATGGGCTGTTCGGGCGGCAGCATTTTCGCCGCAGAGGGGGCGGAGATCAGATCTTTCATGCGGTCCACCTGTAAAGCCAGACTTCGGTGGCAGGCTGCCCGTCCCGGCGCAGCGCCGCCCGTAGCTCCACAAGGGAGCGGTCACCGGGTTCAAAGCTGAAGGCGAGCCGCAGGCCACCGGTGGCCGGATTGCGCTGCAGGACCCCGGTGCTGAGCTCGACATGCGGCGAGGAAAGCACGACGTCGACGTTTTCGGGATCGCCTGCCAAAAGCGGATGATCTTCGAAATCCACGGTCATGATCCGCCCCGGATCGCCAAAGACACGTGCGCCCGCGGCGGTGTCCACCACCTGCGCCAGCGTACCAGTGGGGCCGGTGCCCCAGGTCAGGCGGTAATCAAGCCGCACCTCGGCTCCGGCAGGATAGGGCGTGCGCGGGCGCCAATAGGCGACGATATTGTCGTAGATTTCCTTGTCCGCCGGGATCTCTACCAGCGTGACGGCTCCCTTGCCCCAATCGCCCTTGGGTTCGACCCAGAGGCTGGGCCGGTCCTGATAATGCGCCTCCAGATCGGCGAAGTCCGACAGGTTGCGGCTGCGCTGCATCAACCCGAAACCTCGGGGGTTCTCGTCGACAAAGGAGGACACCTGCAGCTGCGCCGGATTGGCCAGTGGTCGCCACAGGGTTTCGCCGTTGCCATTCTCGATCAAAAGCCCGTCGCTGTCGTGCACGGCGGGGCGGAAATCGTCGAACCGGTTGCGGTTGGTGCGATCAAACAGGAACATCGAGGTCAGCGGCGCGATTCCCGCGTGGGTCAGCTCTTCGCGTGGGAACAGCGTTGCTTCGACCTCCATCACGCAGGCGGCGCCTGGGGTGATGGTGAACCGGTAGGCGCCTGCGGCCGAGGGCGAATCCATCAGCGCATGCACGACCATGTGGCGTTGGCCGGGGGCAGGGGCCTCCAGCCAGAATTCGGTGAACTCGGGGAATTCCTCGCCTTCGGCGTCGCCGGTGTGAAGGGCCAGCCCGCGCGCCGACAGCCCATAGGCCTGCCCGATGCCGATGGCCCGAAAATAGCTGGCGCCCTGAAAGACGCAGAATTCGTTCTTCTTGCCCGGCTCGCTCAGTTCGGTGCGCAAGCGAAAGCCCGAATATCCCAGCGCTCCTTTGGTGCTGAGATCCGGCGCCTTGTCTGTCTTGTCGAACAGGGTCAGATCAAAGGCAACAGGCTGCGCCAGCCCGTCCGCGACGCTGTGCATCTGCACCGCACGGGGGAAATAGAGGCCCGGCAGGAAGAAATCGACATTATAGCTGCGTTCCGTCTTGCTCCACAGCGCGTCGCGGCTGCGGAACCAGCGGGTCTGATAATCCTCATAGGTGAGATCCAGCCAGTCCTGCGGCACCTTAGCACGCGTGTGATAAGGCATCTGTGCCAGCATGCGGGCCTTGTCGATAACATCCTGATGCCGGAACGGAACGGAGGCGGCCTTGGCCGCGAGCGGAGCTGTCAGCGCAAGGCCGGAGACACCGGCAAGGAAACCGCGGCGCGAAAGACGGCTCATCGCTTTGCCCTCCAGGGGTGGGATTTGAACCAGGCGGCGGCAAAGGCACAGGCGATGATCAGGCAGAACCCGGCGATATTTGCCGCAGCGGTGATCAGGATGCCCCGGTCAGTCTGATCCAGCGCAAAGCCGATCAGCCGGGCCAGCGCCATCGAGAAGACGAAGACCGCAAGGGACTGTTGCCCGACCTTGGTGATGATGCGCAGGGCAAAGGACCAGAGCCGCGCCAGCTCCGAATGGCCGGAGGCGATCAGCCGCTGACCACCAGCCCCGGCGGCCACCCAGCCGAGATAGGCCAGTGCCAGAAAGTGCGCATAGCGCAACAGGCCGAAATCGGTTTTCTCGCGCCACTGGTCGGTAAATGCCCAGGCCGGGCGGATGGCGGCGGCCAGATCGTCGTTCCAGGCCTCAACCCACAGGAAGACCTTCCAGGAGCCAAAGGGGGCAGAGAAGATCAGGAAGGCTGCAGATACAAGCACCAGTGCCCGCGACACGGGCGGCGCCGGAAGCCAGCCTTTCATGAAGGCAAAGCCGGTGAAAAACAGCAATTGCCAGCCGAAGGGGTTGAAGAACCATTCCCGCGCCGACCAGGGTTCGGCAGGCAGGGATGCTCCGTCCGGTCCAAGGCCGATCATATAGGGGTTCGCGGCCAGCCAGATCAGCGCCGAAGCTGCGGCAACGGTCCAGAGACCGATGCGCTCCAACCCTATCATCAGCGGCATCAAGGCCAGAACCACAAGATACATCGGCAGGATGTCAAAGTAGTTCGGCACATAGGTCAGGGTGAACAGGCCCACCAGCTGCGGCATCGGGTCATTGAAGAAATGGCCAAGGTTCAGAGAGTTGACGTAGCTTTTTTCAAAGGCACCGGTCAGGTCCAGTGCCGCCATGGTCATGGCGACAAAGAAGAACAGGCCGATATGAGCCCAGAATACCTGCCAGCAGCGGAATACCACCCGCGCAGTGCCCATCAGCCAGCCCCGGCGGGCAAAGGACCCACCAAAGGCGATGGCCGAGGCCATGCCCGAGCAGAAGACAAAAATCTCGGTCGCATCGGAAAACCCGAACCGGGCCGGGATCCAGCCGGTCCAGCGGTTGCCAGGAATATGAGCGACCAGGATGATGAACATGGCAATGCCGCGATAGAAATCGAGCCGCGGGTCGCGGACGCGTTTTTGCCCGCCTGCCGGGGCTGGGGCATGCTCCGATGCGGGCGCACGGCGGGTGTTGGCCGCTGCCGGACCTGCCACGGCCGGAATCTCTGCTGCGGGAGAGGGGAACTTGGAAATACGCGCCATCGTTAAGCGGTGTCCTTCCTGTCAATCAAACTTTGTGGCGGCGATGTAAGGGCGCGCCCGAGGCCAGGACCGGCATCCGGGCGCGCTCGGATCATTTCGCAGATCACTCGGCCGGCAGGCTGCGGCTGTCCGGCTGATTGCGCGCCTCGCTGATCAGGGCGCGGCGGGCCAGAGCATAGTTGTCCTCGGCGCCGCCGCGCTGGGCGCGGCGGCTGTCCAACATGCGGGATACCTCGCTCAGGCGACCTGCGCGGATCCCGGCATCGATGGTCATGCGTTCAAAAACGTCGCGCTGGGCGTGGCTGCCACCGGCCAGTTGCATGGAGCCACGGGCCTGCGCCAGGTGGTCAAAGGCCAGCGCGAAATCACCTTCGCCAAATGCCTCCAGCCCGCTGGCGGCGGCGCGGCCGGGATCTGCCATGCGCTGCCGCGCCTCGTCCCCGCCTGCGGCTGCCGCATCGGCGTGGATACGCTGCACCATCCGGGTGGTTTCATCCGGGCGCCCGCGCCCGGCCAGCGCCAGAAGGTAGTGCAGATCGGCAAAGATCAGGCTGCCATCCTCGGTCCGGGCGGCGCAGAGGTCGGAAAGTTCTTCCCAGCGGTTGCCGACGGCAATGCCTTCCAATTCCAGCCGCATCAGCAGCGAGGTGGCATTGGAAATATCGCGGTAATCGTCGGTCTTGTCCTGGCGGATCTCGCGGTCGTATAGGTCCAGAACGGTGTCAGTCTGGCCCAGGTCCAGATGCATCAGCGCCTTGTGCCACCAGACGTGATAGCGGAAGTTGTTGCAATGGCTCCAGGCCTCTTCGCGGCCGGTCAGCCAGTCGAGCCCGGCCTTGGCATTGCCGGTCATGTCATGCACATGCGCCACCGCATGCAGGCCCCAGGCATCATCCGGCGCCATCCAGAGTGCCTGACGCCCCGCAGTCTCCGCCTTATTATAGTCGCCGGTTTCCTCCAGCGCGAAGGCGTGACAGCCAAGCAGATAGCCGCGTCCGGGGTGATCCGGCGCATAGGCGGGCATCACCCGTTCCACTGACCGGCGCATCCCGGCGCTGTCGCCAAGGACGAAACGGATCGCCTGGCTCATCTTCATGGCAAGGCTGTCGGCAGGGTGAGAGCGCAGGACCTGCTCCAGCTTCTCAACGGCGGCGGTGGGGCGGCCCGCCAGCCACAGCTCCAGCGCATCGGCGAAGAGCCGCTCCCGGGGCAGGGCAGAGGCATAGGCGATGCGGGCAGCAGCCAGCGCATCGCGGGCAGGGGTGCGCATTTCGCGGCGGCCCAGCAGCAGCAGGAACAAACCCTTGGCTGCCTGCCCAAGGGTGAATTCGGGGGTAGCCTCCAACAGCTTACCCAGATGCACCGGGGCCTCTGCGCTGTGCGACAGAACCCCGATCTGAACCGCGTTCCACAGATCCAGCATTTCGGGATCTTTCAGGCTCGTCTCCTGTCCGAAGAGATCATGTGTCATTTGGGTCCAATCCTTACCACCGGTGTTGTTCACTAGGGGAAGGTTAGAACAGTGGTTTTCATCGCGCGACGGGCGCTCTCGCTTTGGTGAAGGCGCGTGTTTGAAGGTGGGGAAACCCGCTGAAACCTGTAATATTTGCGGGCAATTTCCCGCCAGACGGGTCTTTGAAACGCAAAACGCCCACCACGAAGGCAGGCGTTTGCCGGTTTTTGTAACATTCGGCCGGATCGTGCCGGGCAGAATATGGCCTAAGCCTTGGAAAACGGGTCCTCGGAGCCGAGAATCCGGTCGCTGTCAGCGCCGCAGCTGGGCGGTGCGTGGCGGTATGTGACCGGGGTGCGCGAGAAATTGAGCGGATTTCCAAGCAGTTTCACGGGAGTGTCCCCGGCCTGCATGTCGATGGCCATGCCCCGCGCAGCCACCTGATCGGAGGCGAAGACCCGGTCGAGCGTCTGCACTGGACCGGCCGTCACCTTGCGGGCCTCCATCGCGGCGATCACCTCGTCCATGGTGAAGCGTTTGAGCGCCGGGATCATGATGTCGTTGAGCGCTGCGCGATGCTCCAGCCGCGCCGGGTTGGTGGCAAAACGGGGATCGTCTGCAAGGCCTTCGAGCCCGAGGAACTCCATCACGCGCCGGAACTGGGCATCGTTGCCCACCGCCAGGATGACGTGGGAGTCCGAGGTCTCGTAGACGCCATAAGGCATGATGCTGGGGTGTTCGTTGCCGCGCCGGGTCGGCAAGGTGCCGGTGTTGAGATAGGCGACGCCTTCGTTGATCAGCCAGGCAATGGTGCTGTCGACCAGAGCGAGGTCGATCTGCTGCCCTTCACCGGTTTTTTCCTGGTGGCGCAGCGCAGCCAGAATGCCAATGCAGGCATACATACCGCACATCACATCGGCGATGCCGGTGCCAACCTTCACGGGCTGCCCCTCGGGATCGCCGGTGAGTGACATGATGCCGCTAAACCCCTGTGCCACAAGATCATATCCCGGGCGGTGGTTGTTGGGGCCGGTCTGCCCGTAGCCCGAGATCGAGCAATAGACCAGCCGGGGAAACTCATCCTTGAGGCTGGCGTAATCCAGCCCGTATTTCGCCAGTCCGCCGGGTTTGAAATTCTCGATCAGGATATCGGCCTCGGCAGCGAGCCTGCGGATCTCGGCCTGACCTTCGGAGGTGGTGATATCCACCGCGACCGAGCGTTTGTTGCGGTTGGCGGCCATGTAGTAGGCCGACAGATCCGTGGGGTTGCCGTCGGCGTCCACGGCATAGGGTGGGCCCCATTGGCGGGTGTCGTCCCCCCCCGATTTCGGGTTTTCCACCTTGATGACCGTGGCGCCGAGATCGCCCAGCAGCTGGGTACAGGTGGGGCCGGCCAGAATGCGCGACAGGTCGAGAACCTTGACCCCGTCAAGGGCCCCGTGTGGCAGCGTGTCAGATGCGTCCATCATATCCTCCGGGTTCGATTTCGGCAGAGATGACAGTGAAACGATCAGAAGCCAAGGCATCGGTGAGGGCGGCGCGCAGTTCCGTCCGGTTACGTACCGTCACGCCGTTGCCGCCAAAGGCCCGGCCCATCGCGGCAAAATCGTGCCGGGCGAAATCGACGCCGCGGTTTTTAAGCTGGCGTTGACGCTGTTTCAGCTCAATCAGGGCGAGGCTGGCATCGGCAAAGACCACGAAGATCGGCGCCACATCCAATTCGGCAGCGATGGCCAGATCCCCGGCCACCATCAGGAAGCCTGCATCGCCGGAAAAGCTGACGACGGGACGGTCCGGTTGCGCCAGCTTGCGCCCGATCGCCATCGGCACGGCGCAGCCCATTGTGCAAAGCCCGGATGACTGGATCAGCCCGCGCGCCTCGTTGCACTGCCACATCTGGCTGAGCAAGATCCGGTGGGCCCCACTGTCTGCCGTGGCCAGCGTCTCGGCAGGCAGGATGGCGCGGCATTCGGCGATCACTGCCGCCGGTCCCCAGCTGTCATCCTGCGGATCAAAGGCGGCGTGCAGCGCCTGTTGCACGGTGCTCAGCTCTCCGCCGGGCCAGCGCGTTGGCGCTGTCTCGGCTTTTTCCGTTAGGGCATCCAGCGCGGGGGTAAGCGGCGCCACGATGTTGAGGCTGGCCTGATGCATGTAATGGGTGTTGGGTTCGGCAGCGATCTCGATCACGCGCTGGTGGGCAGGGTCCCAGGCGTTGCGCCAGCCGGGGCGCATTTCGATAGGATCATAGCCAAGCGACAGGATCAGATCCGACTGCGCCGCCAGCGGCAACAGGTGACTGTCCGCCAGGGGGGACAGCCCGGCGCCGCCAAGGCACAGGGGGTGATCTTCGGGCAGGATGCCCTTCGCCTTGTAGCTGGTGACAAAGGGGATCTGATGCGCCTCCAGAAAGGCGCGAAGGGCAGGACCCGCGCCTTCGGCCACCGCATCAAGTCCGATGATGGCAAAGGGACGCTCGGCCTGCGCCAGCCAGCTGCGCGCCTGCGCCAGTGTGTCATTGTCTGGCTGGGTGGGCGCAGCAGGCGCGCGGCGGATGTTGCGATCCCTGGCGGGCGCATCCGCGACCGAGATCGGCACGTCGATATGCACCGGACCATTGCGCGGCTCGGTCGCGATGGCGACCGCCTTGTCTGCGATCACGTCAGCCGCATCCGCATCCAGACGGAAGGTCGCCTTGGTGATGGAGGCAAAGACGGCGCCATGGTCGAGCACCTGATGGGTGTAGCTTTGCGCCTCGGCTGCATCGACGCAGCCGGTGAGAACCAGCATCGGCACCCGGTCCTGATGGGCGTTGGCCACCACATTGACCCCGTTGAGCGCGCCGGGGCCGAGGGTGGCAACCAGAATGACCGGGGCACCATCGGCATGATGCACACCTTCGCCCATGAAGCCGGCAGCGTTTTCGTGTTTCGCCAGATGGAAGGTGATGCCTGCTGCCTCAAGCGCGTCGACCAGCGTCAGCACCTCGCCACCGGGCATGCCAAAGGCGTGGCGGCACCCGGCCGCATAAAGGCGCCGGGCCAGAACGTCGGCGGCGCGTAAACTGTCAGTCATGGCGATTTGTTCCTATCTGATGTCACGGCCAGATTGCCTGCCCTGACGCCGGGTGCAAGCACCCTCACGGCTCTGTGACCTGGCGGCGTTACTTCACTGCCTCCTGTGCGATCTGATCAAACCGCTGGTCCAGCTCCTCTGCAAGCGCCATCAGCCTGTCGCCGCCTTCGTCCCGGTAGGGGGCAAAGACATGACTGGGCCGTTTGTAAGAGAGCTGCGCCGTGCCGCCCGGGATTTCGGTGACATAGAGGCGGATCGGGGCTTCGATCATGGCGGCGGTCGAGGTTTCCAGAATGTTGACCGCAAAGACATTGTTGAAGACGCCGATGACCCGGTTGCCCGGAATGGTGATCCCGCGCGCCGCTGCGGCGCCGGTGGGACCGGCCTGCGTGACGATGGCCAGATCGCTGGCGCGCACCGCCGCCTGCGTATCCTGCAACAGCTGCTGGTAGGATTTCGCCGTGTTATGCACCTCCCAGCCGGGGCGGGCAGACACCTCTCCGGCGATGCTTGCCTGCGCGCTCAGGGTAACGGTCGAAAAGGCCAGTCCGGACAGCATTGGCAGACTGAAGGCAAGTGCGACGAGGATTGGGCGCAGGTTCATCATTGGCTCCGTTGCTTTGTGGAACCACAAGCCTAACCCGGATTGCAATCACGCAGGTGTCACATCCCCGTGCTGCTGACTATGCCCCGGCGGGAGGTTGGGCGGCATCAGCAAAGAAAAACGCGCCCCTTTTGAGGGCGCGTTGAATGCTTTGTTCATGCCAAGGGTAAAGATTACATGGCGATCTTGCCGCCGCCCTTTTTCGTAACCACGACGACCGAGGGGCGCGGCGGCATCTTGGGATCAAAGTCGGGCCAACGGGTGGCCGGATCCTCAAAAGTCGAGGCGCGCTCGAAGCCTTTCAGGGCCTTGGTGCCATCGGTGCCGGGGTGCTGCACCGCCAGGAACAGGGTTTCACCGTTGTCGGTGAAGTAGGGGCCGCAGAGCTCCCCGCCGACGGGGCAGCGGAAGAACAGCTTGGAGGTGCCACGCAGATCGCCTTCGGTTTCGACACCGTAAAGGCCATCGGATTTGCCGGTCTTGCCCCATTTGCTGCCCTGGTCGGTGGAGACCCAAAGGCGGCCATCGGCGTCAAAGGCGCAGTTGTCCGGGGAGCCGAACCAGCCGTTCGCGCTGGTTTCCGGGTTCCACTGGGCGCCGACCTTGGCCAGTTTGGGATCGCCGCATTTCACCAGGATCGACCAGGTGCCACGGGTGGCCGCGTGATCGCCGCCGTCTTCCTTGACCTCGATGATGTGACCGAAGTTGGATTTCGCCCGGGGGTTGGCCGCGTTGACCTGCTCTTCTTTACGCTTGGAGTTGTTGGTCAGCATGATGTAGGCGGTGCCGTCGCCGCGCGGCTGCGCGTCTTCGGGGCGGTCCATCGGCGTGGCGCCCAGGGCATCGGCTGCAAGGCGGGTGTCGATCAGGACATCGGCCTGGCTGGCAAAACCGTTTTCAGTGGTCAGCGGGCCGGTGCCATGCACCAGCGGCAACCATTCTACGCTGCCGTCTTCGTTAAAGCGGGCCACGTAGAGGGTCCCGTCGCTGAGCAGGGCGCTGTTGGCGACGGCATCGTCGGACACTACGCCGTTCGAGACATATTTGTACTGGTAGTCAAAGCGGTTGTCGTCGCCCATGTAGACGACCAGCTTGCCCGAAGAGGAAACAGTGGTTTCGGCGCCTTCGTGGCGGAAACGGCCCAGGGCGGTGTGTTTTACCGGCTTGGCGTCGGGGTTACGCGGGTCTACTTCAACAACCCAGCCAAAGCGGTTTGGCTCATTGGGCTCCTTGTCGATGTTGAAGCGGTCGTAGAACTTGCCCCAGGCATACCAGCGGCCCGGCACGCCGTAGCGTTTCATGTTCTTGGCTTCGGGCTGGGCCGAGATATCGGGTTTGCCGTCGCCGTCGACCGTATCGGTCCAGAAATAGCCGTGGAAGTTCTCTTCGGCCATCAGGTAGGTGCCCCAGGGGGTCATGCCGCCGGCGCAGTTGTTGAGCGTGCCGATGACCGACATACCCGAAGGATCGGCGTTGGTTTTCATCCGGTCATGACCGGCGGCGGGGCCGTCGATGGTCATCTCGGTATTGAGCGGCGTGATGCGGCGGTTCATCTTGCCATCGCGCACCACGGCCCATTTGCCGTCTGCACCCTTGGCGATCTCGACCACGGTGCCACCATGGGCGGCCATTTCGATGTCGATCAGCTCCTTGGTCATGCCTTCAAAGCCTGCCTTGTCCTGACGGCCAAGGCCCGGGAACATGACCTCTTCATTGGTGTATTCGTGGTTCACGCAGAGCAGGCCGCGGGTGCCTTCGGCGTTCAGCGGGGTGAAACCGACGTAGTCGTTGTTGTAGCCGAATTGCTTCAGCTGGGCTTCGGCGGTCTGGTTCATCACATCGAATTCCGGAGCATCGGCGGTGATCGGATCTCCCCAGCGCAGCAGAACGTCGGCATCATAGCCATCGGCGATATGGTGGGTTTCGTCGTTGCCCCAGGTTAGTTCTTCGAAGTTGTAGCGACCCGCGCCATGGCTGCCTGCAGCCGCTTCGGTCGGGGCGGTCAGGGCGGAGGTGCCGAACAGGGCAGTGGTGGCGGAGACGCCCAGCATGCCCTTAAGCAGGTCGCGACGGCCATAGCGGGCGTTGATCACATCGCCGATGGTGCGTTCAAGCCGAGGATTGGTAGGGATGTCGTCAAAGGCTTCATAGGCTTCCGCCTTGTTGCCGATTTCGGGATCGTTGATGATTTGCTTGCGGTCCATGGCTTGCTCCAAAGTTCCAGATGCCGACGGTGCGTCGTCGCGTGCTAAGTTGCGCGGACCTGTAACAATTGCGTGACGTGCTCCAAGGTTTTACCAAACCGTTACAACTTGGGCCGTTTTTCGCCTGTTCGTGATACTTCATCTGGAGCCGATGCCCCGTATATCAAGCTGTGGCAGCGTCGGCGAAGGGGCGGATCCAGATCACTCGGCGGGGCGGAAGCCTTCGATCAGCTGCCGCAGGCCAATCGCCGCCCCGGCAAAAATCGCCAGAAAGGTGACCGGCGCGGAAACGGCCAGCAGCGAAAAGGCGCTGAGCCCCTGACCGACGGTGCAGCCCATGGCGATGACGGCACCTGCGCCCATGATGCCCGCACCCACGATTTGGCGGCGCAATTCGCGGGGGTCTTCGCAGGCCTCCCAGCGAAAATGCCCCTTGATCAGCGAGCCGATGAAGGCCCCGGCCCAGACCCCTGCGATGGAGCCGACGGCAAAGGACAAGGGGCGCAGGCTGCCGGTCATGGTCCACAAAATAGTCTCACCCAGAGGGGCAGAAAAGGAATGCGACACCACCGGGAGGGCTTCGAAACCGGTCTGGTTGACCTCGCTGGTCAGGCCCCAGCCCGAAACGATGGCAAGGCCGACGATCACGGACCAGAAGACCGCGCTCTTGTCCTGACGCAGTTCGCGTCCGCAAAGCGCGGCGATGACCAGCACGGCGCCGACGGCAAGCCCGATGGTGTGCAGTGGCAGACCCGTCAGGGCAGCGGCGTGATGGGCCAGCCCGGGGGGAATATCGGTCGTGACCTGATGCTGCTCAAAGAAGAAATTGCGCAAGGGCGCAAGCGGACCGGAAAGAACCACATAGGTGGACACGCCCATGACCAGCACGATGACGAAACTGCGCAGATCACCGCCGCCCAGTCGGGCGATAGCGCCATAGCCGCAATTGCCGCTGAGCGCCATTCCGTAGCCGAACATCAAACCCCCGATGATTGAAGCCAGAGGCATCCATCTGATGCTGAGGTAGAAACTTTCGCTTTCATCCATAAGTCCTGCTGCAATAAGGGAAAAGCTGCCGATAACGG
Source organism: Phaeobacter sp. SYSU ZJ3003 (assembly GCF_041300735.1). NCBI lineage: Bacteria > Pseudomonadati > Pseudomonadota > Alphaproteobacteria > Rhodobacterales > Roseobacteraceae > Phaeobacter > Phaeobacter sp. SYSU ZJ3003. Next base: position 61,613 of record NZ_PXNU01000039.1, read on the forward strand.
CGACGCCGATTGCCAATATCCACATACGCATGCGCAGGGTGGAGCCGCCATAAAGGACGTCCTCGATCGCGCCAAGCGTGCAGAACCTGCCCAGCCGGGCAGCAAGGCCAAGAAGGATTCCGCCTACGAGGCCTGCAATGGCCGCCAGGTGATGTTCTGTCAGCATATCAAACATGAGACGCCCCTCCCGGCAGGTTTCCTATCCTTCGAGTCATGCAGAAAGGAGGTGTGCGATGCAAGCGGCATCGCGCTGTCGCCGCCTGCTGTCGATGGGCAGGTGGTCAGCTATGGGAGCTCGGGAACACAACCGAGCGGACAGATGTTGAAGGATCTACAGGTCGCTCAGGCCGTGCGTATCTTGCTGGCCCCGGACCGGGACAAGACGGGTAGGGCAGGGAGAAAATCTAGGTCGTGCTTAGTTGCAGAAGAGGTCGTAGACCACTTCGAGGATGCGGCGCGGACGGTCGTCTGCCAGCCGGTAGTAGATGGCCTTGCCGTCGCGGCGCGGCACAACCAGACCTTCAAGGCGCAGGCGGGACAGTTGCTGCGATACCGCTGCCTGACGCGCCGAAAGCAGCTCTTCCAGCTCGGTGACGGATTTCTCGCCGGTGACCAGATGGCACAGGATCATGAGACGACCTTCGTGGCTGATCGCCTTGAGGAAATTGGACGCCGTGGGAGACTGTGCCGAATTTTGTGCCTGACGTGTTTTGTTAGGCCATCGGGAAGCGGTCTTCGAACATG